>CAZQTM010000006.1:0-27798 GCA_964595855.1 uncultured Lachnospiraceae bacterium
CTTAGGAGGCGAGTGCTCTATCCTGCTGAGCTACGGAAACAAATCATATTTAGTTTTCCAAAATTACATCTTAAGGAAAATTAATAAAGCCCTGAAGCCAAATAACTCCCTTAAATCTTCTTCCTTCTTTTGGTTCACCAAACATATCTATTTTATTAATACAGACATCAAATGTCAACTCATTACATAAAATTGTTAATTTATATATTTCTTCCTTGGTGATTTCATTTTCGACCATATTACAATTTAATATTTCACCCAGAACAGAATATTGATCACATTCCACACCATATGGCATAAAATATGTGTCAACGATGGAAAATACATCTTCCTGCTGTATCTTTTTTGAGATAGCTGTATAGGTATCCATATCTTCAAGTGTAAGACTCTCTATTGCATCTTCATCACCTTTTCTTGCCGCTTCGATCAATTGATTTCTACTATCAGATGCCTTACGTACTCTGCTTTTTTCTTTTTCATTCTTTATGATTGGCATCATAATCGTACCCTGACAAGATAATCCTGATAAAGTAAGCGATGTTCCTTTTACCGGAAGTTTATCGCTATTCATAACTTTAATGTATGGTATCATGTTCTGAAGATAAAATATTAAGGATACTCCCACCTTTATATCATCACAGATACCAGCATAGGATTCCTTTTCTGCATGACGCTCTATTGTAATATCTTCATATGAAGTAACACCTTCACCTGTTAAATAAGGAAAACAATAATCATATGAAAAATTATTTACTTCATCATATTCACCACATACGGCAACACCCATACCAGGAGCAAAATCCTTGCTAAATATTGCAAGCATTGAATTATCTCCATTAGAAGTATAAGAACGGTTATTAGCATCCTGAGCACATATCTTAATCAGATTTTCTAATTCCTTTCTATCCTTAAGTTCTGAAAAACCAATTGCCCGCATATATTTATGCAAAAATTTCACCTCCTTTTTGAGTTATGTTAACTTATTATTAATTTTTACGTATTTCCTTGATTCCACCCATATATGGCTGCAATACTTCAGGAATCTTTACAGAACCATCTGCCTGCAAATTATTCTCTAAAAAGGCAATTAACATTCTAGGTGGTGCAACTACTGTATTATTTAGTGTATGCGCAAGATACTTGCTATTTTCACCATTTACTCTGATTTTTAATCTTCTTGCCTGAGCATCTCCTAAATTAGAGCAACTTCCTACTTCAAAATACTTCTTCTGTCTCGGTGACCATGCCTCAACATCGCAAGATTTCACTTTCAAATCTGCTAAATCACCGGAACAACATTCAAGCGTACGAACCGGTATATCTAAGGAACGGAATAAATCTACTGTATTTTTCCACAACTTGTCATACCATACCATAGAATCTTCAGGTTTGCAAATAACAATCATTTCCTGTTTCTCAAATTGATGAATTCTGTATACACCACGTTCTTCAAGCCCATGTGCACCTTTCTCTTTTCTAAAACATGGTGAGTAGGATGTTAACGTCTGAGGAAGTTTTTCTTCAGGGATAATCGTGTCAATAAACTTTCCAATCATAGAATGTTCACTTGTTCCTATAAGATAAAGATCCTCACCTTCAATCTTATACATCATAGCGTCCATCTCAGCAAAACTCATAACACCTGTTACAACATTACTACGAATCATAAAAGGGGGAACACAATAAGTAAAACCTCTATTAATCATAAAATCTCTAGCATATGATATAACTGCTGAATGAAGTCTGGCCATATCACCCATTAAATAATAAAAACCATTTCCAGCAACTTTTCTTGCAGCATCAAGATCAATACCATCAAAGCTTTCCATAATATCTGTATGGTAAGGAATCTCAAAATCAGGAACAACTGGTTCTCCAAACTTTTCAATTTCAACGTTACAAGAGTCATCTTTACCTATTGGAACAGAAGGATCAATGATGTTTGGTATAGTCATCATTATCTTCGTTATTTTTTCCTGTAACTCATTTTCTGATTCTTCCAGTTTAGCTAGTTTTTCTGCTCCTTCTGCAACCAGTACCTTTTTTGCCTCAGCTTCATCTTTTTGCCCATGTGCCATTAATGCACCTATCTCTTTGGAAATTCTATTTCTTTCAGATCGAAGAGCATCAGCCTGTGCTTGTGTCTCCCTTGCTTTTTTATCCAGATCAATTACCTCATCTACTAATAAAAGTTTATTATCCTGGAATTTTTTTCTGATATTTTCTTTTACAACATCAGGGTTTTCGCGTAAATATTTAATGTCTATCATAATTAAGACTCCTCTCAATTTATTACTTTTTCAATGAAAATATTATTATACTGCAATAAGTCCTTCACCACAATTGTATCTATTATTTTTCCATTTTTATCTGCTACAATTCGAAGAACTGGTCGTTCAGGGAAATGCTTGTTTTGGCGTATTACAATAGCAGTTTCACCTTCATTTGTTATTACTTTGCTTTCAGATGGATATACAGCTGTAAATTCCAATAATACATCTACTATATTTTCGTCAAATAAAATACCTTTATATGTTTTTATATATTCAACTACTTCATGAACCTTAATTCTTTCAAATCCAATTCCACATATTGATTCATCAAAGAAGTCACATAATGATGCAATTTTTGTTTCTACTGATATTTCTGTAACATGTAATGGATAACCTGTTCCATTTAATCTTTCATGATGACACAATACAATTTCTTTGCTTATCTTAGATAGCCAGTCCTCATTTTTTACTGCAGAATATCCATATATAGGATGAATTCTATATTCTTCTAGGTCTTTTTCTGTCATGCGTTCAAGAGATACATTATCATATTGTACAGTAATATATCTCAGTCCTAAATCATGCAATAAACATCCTACTCCAATATCATGTACAATATCATTATCTAAGTGCATCCTAAGCGATACAAGTGTTGCCAAAGTACAGGTACTGATAGAATGTTCATAAATATCTGCATCACGTTCCTTAATATCATATATTTGTTCAACAATCTCTTCTTCCTGCAAAATATTAGCAATGATTTTATCTGCAGTTTTACATATCTCCATCATATCCTGACTTTTTCTATATGTATGTTTTGAAATGATTTCACGAACTTTATCTTTACATTTGTTATTTACTTCTTCTTTCAGTATTAATATAGATTCGGACTTAATGATATCATCTTTTGCATAAACTTCTTTTACATAGACTTCTTTTATACCCAAATCATTCAATTTGGGAAGGTACTCAAGTTTTATCTTGGTCCCTTCCGATAATAATTCTTTATAATCTTCGGTCATGATAGGTCTGGCTAGTATTTCTTCACCTGTTATCTGATCAAGTTTTAGTAGTATCATTTTTAGACTCCCATAGCCTGTTCGAGTGCTACTCTTTCTTCATTACCAAGTTCAATTTTACATTCACCATTCTTAACTTCTTTTGTATAAGTATAACATCCCTCTGTACTATGAACTGAATTCAATATAAAACCATTGTTATCTTCATCTAATAATGCTAAAGAAAAACTTAACAATCCACCCATCTGCTGATAAGCATCATACCTTACAATACCTACCTTTTGAAAAGCTTTAGATATATCCTTATATAGCTGACGTATATCCTTTTTATTGCTATCAACCATATTTTTTAAAAATTTATTATCCTCATATAATTTGATAATATCACTCTCTAAGCTTTGTGCATTTTTTCCACACATAAATTTTGTATATTTTTTTCTTAGCTTTTCTTCTTTATTAATAAATATAATTAATAAAACAAACAGAATAATAATGAAAACTAACATTCCTATTATAATATATCCGATATCAAGATTTCCTAATCCTATTTGATTTAGTAAATTACTCGTCATTTGAATTTCCTAACCTTTCATCTTTATTTCGTAAGCAAGTCTATAATTCTATCAAAATCGTCATGGCTATAAAATTCAATCTCTATTTTTCCTGCTCCTTCTCCATTTTTTGACGAAACAGATACTTTTGTGCCCAATGATTGTTTTAATTTTTCTTCCATATTTTGATATATAGCATTCAAAGATTTATTTTCTTCTTTTTTTACTTTAAGTGGTTTATTTAAGTTTTTAATGTATTTTTCAACATCTCGAACACTTAATTTCTCGTCAAATATTTTTTGAGCTAAATTATATTGTTCTTCTGGATCTTCTATTGATAAAATTGCCCTAGCATGACCGGTAGAAATCATATCATTGATAACCATTTGTTGTACTTCATCACATAATTTTAGTAACCTGATTGAATTTGTTACTGCTGTTCTGCTTTTTGATACTCTTTCTGCTACTTCATCCTGTTTTAAATTAAACTCTGTTAATAATTTCTTGTATGCAAATGCTTCTTCAATTGCATTTAAATCCTCTCTCTGTATATTTTCTATGAGAGATATTTCAACGATTTCCTGTTCCGTCAGATTTCTAATAATGACAGGCACTTTTTTTAAACCTGCAAGCTTAGATGCACGCCAACGTCTTTCACCAGCTATAATTTCGTAATATGTTTTTCTGTCTTGAACTAATATTGGTTGTAGTAAGCCAAATTGTTTTATTGAATCTGCTAACTCTAATAAAGAATCTTCATCAAAGTTTTTTCTTGGCTGTTGACGATTGGGTTCTACTAAATTTATATCAATAAAAGAGTCTGGTGCTTGCGGTTTACTATTTTCATTTTTATCATTTTTCTTACTTCCTACCGTATCTGGTATTAATGAATCTAATCCTTTACCTAAACCTCTGGCTGCCATTTTTATACATCCTTTCTTTTTATTATTTCTTTAGCTAAAGACCGATATGCTTCTGCACCTGCAGACTTTGGATCATATAAACTAATTGGCATTCCATAACTTGGTGCTTCAGCTAGTCTAATATTTCTTGGGATAACAGTATCAAAGACTTTCTGTTTAAAATGTTCCTTTACGTTTTCTACTACCTGACTAGATAAGTTTGTTCTGGAATCATACATTGTGAAAACAACACCTTCCATAGCTAAGTCGGGATTCAATCTCTCTTTTACCAAGTTAACCGTATGTATTAGCTGGCTTAACCCCTCAAGTGCATAATATTCACATTGAATTGGTACTAAAACAGTATTTGCAGTTGTCATAGCATTTACAGTTAACATACTAAGTGAAGGGGGACAATCAATTAAAATATAATCATATTGATCTTTTATCCAATCTACCTCTTTTTTTAGTATAAATTCTTTTCTGTCTACACCTATTAATTCTATTTCAGCTGCTGCTAAGTTAACATTTGAAGGTAAAAGTGATACTCCCTTAATTACATTTTTTAGTACACATTCATGTATTGAACATTCACCTAAAATCAATTCATAAATTGTATTATCCAATTCATTTTTATCAACACCTAGACCACTTGTTGTATTTCCCTGTGGATCAATGTCAATTACAAGTACTTTTTTTCCACTTTCAGCTATTGAAGCAGATAAGTTGATTGAAGTAGTTGTTTTTCCTACCCCGCCTTTTTGATTAGCAATCGCAATAATTCTTCCCATATTTTTTACCTTTCAATTTTTGTTCACCCATTTATACTTAAAAATTATAACATTATTTTTTTATACATTCTACAATGAAATGACTAAATATGACGGAAATATATTGAATATTATTGTTAAAAAATGTTTCACGATCCAATATTTTATGTTTCACGGGTTATATATCTATATATTGGGTTTTAATGTTTCACGTGAAACATTATCTTGTACTATTAAATTAGATTTATTTAAAAAAGATAGATGTTTCACGTGAAACATCTATCTTTTTAATGTAATTTAATTAAATTATTTTTAATTGCAAAAACAGCAGCTTGTGTTCTATCATTTACATCTATTTTCTTAAAAATGCTAGATAAATGATTTTTTACAGTACGTTCACTTATATTAAGTTTTGTTGCAATATCCTTGTTAAAATTTCCTTCTGAAACTTTTATTAAGACTTGTACTTCTCTCTTTGTTAACGATTCAAGTTTATCTTTATCCAAGTCTTTCTTAATTAAGTAATTATTTAAATATGGAATAAGAGAGGGTTGTATATATGACTCACCATACATTATAGTTGTAATAGCTTTTTTTAATTCGGCATACTCAGAGTCTTTAAGAATATATCCGTCGACTCCAATATCAATAGCATTCACTAAATATTCTACCTCATTATGCACAGTCAGAATTAAAACTTTAATAGGTAATTTTCTTTTTCTAATAATCTTTAATGTTTCTAATCCATTAAGTTCTGGCATGTTAATATCCAATAATAAAATGTCAGGAATAAGATCTTTACATTTTTCTAGACACTCTTTACCATTACCAGCTTCACTTACAACCTTAACACTTCCATCATATTCTAATAATTTCTTTAATCCTTCTCTTATTAAAACATGATCATCTGTTATCATTACGCTAGTACTCATTCTAAGCCCCCTTTACATGGTATCTTAATATTAATTTTGGTTCCTTCTTGTTCTTTAGATATAATATTGTAAGTACCATTTAGTAATTCTATTCTTTCTTTAATTATTAATAATCCAAAATGATTATTTTTTTCTGAATTCATAACCATATCAACATTAAATCCAATACCGTCATCATTAATAATGATTATTATATAATTGTTTGTCTGCTTAATATCAATTGAAATATTATTTGCCTTAGCATGATTTATAATATTCGATAAACATTCTTGTATAATTCTATAAATATTTAATGCGGTGTTTGAATAATCAATACTAATTGTATCAATATTAGTATTCAAATTAAAATTGTTCTGTCTTTTAATTCCATCTAAATATCTTTCTATTGCATTATTAAAACCTAAATCGTCTAAAGTCATAGGGCATAAATTAAATATTGTTTGTCTGATATCATCAATTATATTTTTTAAATCATTGCTAATATTACTAAGCTCTAATTTTGCTCTTATTGTGTCATGATCCATATACAATTTTGTTAATTCAATTTCTTGAATTGTATGCGCTAAATTTTGTAAAGAAGTATCATGTAGTTCCTGTGCTATTCTTTTTCTTTCTATCTCCTGAACTTGTAAATAATTATTATACGATTTTGTTTTTGAATTCATAAATTACTCCTTAATCCATCGGTTTACATAACTATAATAATGGGCTTTTTTCAGGCTTTCCAGATTTACGTGGATATTTGGAGGGTGTATTTATAATTTTATCTATTACAATGATATTTCTTTCAAATTCTGTCCCTGGTAATAGAAAAGGAATTTTCTCTATATTACCTCCCCCTAAAATCTGAATGGCATTCTCTGCCTCAATTAACTCTATATCTGCTTTTTCAGATTTATATGCAATGAATTTTCCATTCACATTTACATAAGGAAGGCATAGTTCTGATAATGTTGATAAATTAGCTACCGCTCTTGAGACACTAATATCATACTGTTCCCTAAGTTTATCTTCTTTTGCAAAGTCCTCTGCACGCCCATGTATTGCTTCTATATCAGTTAAACTTAGATTTTTAATAACCTCATCTAAAAAATTAACTCTTTTTTTTAAGGAATCTAATAATGTAACCTTAATATTAGGAAAAACAATCTTTATAGGTATACCTGGAAAACCTGCTCCCGTTCCAACATCAATCAGTGATAATGTTCGTTTACAATCGATTGTTTTAACGATGGCAAGACTGTCTAAAAAATGCTTTGTCAATACATCTCCATATTCAGTAATTGCTGTTAGATTGATATTTCTATTCCATTCTATCAGAAGTTCATAATACTTATGAAACTGTTCTAGCTTAATATCATCCAATTCAATACCAAATGATAAAAGGTTTTCTATAAATTTTTCATCATTCTTATTTGTCATATATCTATCCATTCATTTTTTTGTGTTCAAGATAAACTAATATTACTGATATATCCGCCGGTGAAACACCAGAAATTCTTGATGCTTGTCCTACATTGATTGGTTTATATTGTTTCAATTTTTGTCTTGCTTCAATTCTTAGACTTTTTATATCATCATAATCTATGGATTCGGGAATTTTTTTGTTTTCCATTTTCTTATATTGTTCAACCTGATGAATTTGACGCTTAATATATCCCTCATATTTTATTTCAATAGATACCTGTTCAATAACTTCATTAGAAAGTTCAGGTCTATCCTTATCAATATTAGATAACATCTCATAAGTCATCTCTGGTCTACATAAAATTTCAGCCAGAGTACTTCCTGTTTTTAACGTAGCACTTCCATTTTGCGTTAAAAAAGCCTGAACATCTTTATTCGCTCCAATTGTTGTTTCTTTTAATCGTTCTATCTCTTTATCTATTAATACTTTCTTATTTTTTACATATTCATATTGATCTTTGGATATTAATCCAACCTTGTAGCCAATCTCACGTAATCTCAAGTCAGCATTATCCTGTCGTAATAATAATCGGTATTCTGCTCTAGATGTCATCATTCTATATGGCTCTAAATTATCCTTTGTAACCAGATCGTCTATTAATACTCCAATATAGGCTTGTGATCTGTCTAGTATTATTAATTCTTTGTTTTTGATAAATAAGGCTGCGTTAATACCCGCAATTAATCCTTGTGCAGCAGCTTCTTCATAACCACTGCTTCCATTAAATTGACCACCACTAAATAACCCTTTTATCTTTTTAAAATGTAAAGTAGGATATAGCTGAATTGGATTTATGCAGTCATACTCGATTGCATATGCATTTCTAACAATTTTACAATTTTCCATTCCGGGAACTGTACGATACATAGCTAGCTGAACGTCTTCAGGTAAAGAGGATGACATTCCACCGACATACATTTCATTTGTATGTAACCCTTCTGGTTCAATAAAAACCTGGTGTCTCTCTTTATCAGCAAATTTTACTACCTTATCTTCAATAGAAGGACAATATCTTGGACCGGTGCCTCTAATCACACCGGCATAAATTGGAGAACGATCTAAATTATTTCTAATTATTACATGTGTATTTTCGTTTGTATATGTTAACCAACATGATTCTTGATCAATCTGAATATCCTTTGGATCTGTTGAAAATGAAAAAGGAACTATCCTCTCATCTCCAAATTGTTCTTCCATTTTATTAAAATCTAAACTTCTTTTATCCATTCGTGCCGGAGTACCTGTTTTAAATCTTCTGATTTCTATTCCTATAGATTTTAATGAATCTGTAAGATAATTAGCAGGTTGTAATCCATTAGGACCTGTATAAGTAATTGCCTCTCCGCATAAACATCTCGCCTTTAAATAGGTACCGGTGCAAAGTACAACAGCTTTGCATTTATAAACAGCACCTGTAAAAATCTTTACACCTGAAATAATTTGATTATTAAGATCTTTATTGTAATCTTCCACTTCATTATTTTCATTCATGTGTTCAAAATCTTCAGTTGTAAGAAGATTTATAACTTCGGCCTGTTTTATGGTAAGATTCTGCTGATTCTCCAATACTTTACGCATAGCTCTTGAATATTCCGACTTATCAGCCTGAGCTCTAAGGGAATGAACAGCCGGTCCTTTGGAAATATTCAACATTTTAGACTGAATAAATGTCTTATCTATATTTTTACCCATTTCTCCACCAATAGCATCTAATTCTCTTACTAAATGGCCCTTTGAGCTTCCTCCAATATTTGGATTACATGGCATAAGTGCTATACTATCAACACTTACTGTAAAAATTACTGTATTAAGTCCCATTCTTGCACATGCTAAAGCAGCTTCACATCCAGCATGTCCGGCTCCAATAACACAAACATCAACATCTTCTCGTATTCTACTCATTTATATTTCCTCACTAATTATTTACCCATACAAAATCTGGAAAAAATTTCATTGATTAAATCCTCTCCAATTTCTTCACCAATAATTTTGCCAAGAGACTCATATGCATTCATCAGATCAATTGTTAAGAAATCTTCCGGCATTTGATTATTAATACTATTTAGAACAAGCTTTAAACTTTCAATTGTATCAGATACTGCCTCTTTTTGTCTCAAATTTGTAATCATTACCTCGTCTTTTATTTCAATTTCACCTTTTAAAAACATGTTCTTAACCGTTTCTTCAAAAATATCTATACCCATTTTTTCTTTTGTAGATATTTTTAAAAATCGTATATCTTCTTTCCTATGACCGAATGTCGTCATCATCACTTTTTCTATATCATTTATATTTAAGACAGGGTCAAGATCACTCTTATTAAATAGGACTATAACCTTTTTTCCTGTTGTCATTTTCATTATATCTTCATCATTTTCATCTAATAATACAGAAGAATCAACAACAAATAGTATTAAATCTGCATCGTTCGCAAACTTTTTTGCTTTATTAACACCTATTTTTTCTACTTCATCTTTGGTAAATCTGATACCAGCGGTATCTATTACATGAAAACTAATATTATTAATTTTTATATTTTCTTCCAGTGCATCCCTTGTAGTTCCAGCAATATTAGTAACAATTGCTTTATCCTCGCCAACTAAAAGGTTTAAAAACGAAGATTTACCCGCATTTGGTTTACCAACTATTACCGTTTTAATACCCTCTTTTAAAATTTTACCATTATCTGCAGTTTCTTCTAGTTTGGTTAATTCTTTAAGTAATTCTTTTACTGTTGTTTCAAGTTTCCTCGGATATTCTTCCAGACTGATGTGTTCAGGATCATCTAAAGCAGATTCTATAAATGCAATTTCAAATACTATTTTATCTCGTAATTTATGCACCTCATTCGAAACAGATCCCTTTAACTGTTTTACACCTACTTTTAATGCAAATTCATTTTCAGCATGTATGACATCCATAATTGCTTCGGCTTTTGATAAATCAATTTTTCCATTTAAAAAAGCTCTCTTAGTAAATTCACCTGGCATAGCTAATCTTGCACCGTTTTTTAATAAAATTGCAAGTATTTTTTTTGTTACTAGTACGCCACCATGACAATTAATCTCAATTGTGTCTTCACCTGTATAACTTCTCGGAGCCAGCATAACAGATAATAATATTTCATCCACTGTTTCATTATTAGAAATCACATATCCATAATGAATTGTATGACTTTTAAAATCTGATACTTTTCTACCAGATTTAGATACAAATATTTTATCAGCAACCTTAACAGCATCCTCACCACTGATTCTGATAATAGAAATTCCTGATTCACTTAAAGATGTAGCAATAGCTGCAATTGTTTCTGTTTTCATTTTATACCCATCTGCGTGATTTAGCACACGTACTAATAAAAAATCTATTTTATGTTACACCATTCAATACAAAATATCTATATTTTTAATAAAAAAGAGGGGGTATAACCCCCTCTTAAGTATTATCTTTTCATTGTCACTACCACATGTCTGAATGGTTCTTCACCCTCACTATGTGTTGTTACAAATCTATCATTCTGTAATGCTGAATGAATAATTCTTCTTTCATAAGGATTCATTGGCTCAAGTGAAACAGCTCTTTTTGTTCTCTTTACCTTAAAAGAAATATTCTTTGCAAGATTTTCCAGTGTATCCTGTCTTCTTTTACGATAATTCTCAGTATCAACTTTAACTCTTAAATAATCATCAGATTCTTTATTAACCACTAATGAAACTAAATACTGTAATGAATCAAGGGTTTGTCCTCTTTTACCAATTAAAATACCCATATCATCACCACTTAAGTCTATGTTCATCTCTTTTTCTTTATCATTGTATGATACATTTACTAATACATTCATTTTCATTGCAGAAAAAACATCATCTAAAAACAATTTAGCTTTATCACTTACAGATGACTTTACTTTTGCTTTAATTACTGCATCTTTTGAACCAATACCTAAAAAACCATTAGATCCTTCTTCCACAACTTCATAATCTAATTTTTCACTGGTAACTGAAAAAGCTTTACATGCTTCTGTAATTGCATCATCAACTGTTTTTGCATTAAATTTCCGATAATCCATTTTGTTACCCCCCAATTATTTATTATTCTTTTCATTATACTGCTTAACCATATTAGCTTTTTCAGCGATACTTCCCGGTTTTGCATTTGATTTATAATATTCTGTGGCTTTTTTTACAGCCTCATCTTTTTCTGACTGTGACATTGAGTTTTTTGAAGTATTAGTTGAAACATTTTTTGTATTCATAGAAGCATAATTATTTAATTTACTTGTACTAACCCCTGATTTTGCAATTTTATTTTTATGTTTTTCCATATTCTTTTTAATAATTTTATCCATGTCCATTTTATCAATATGTTTGTTTATAACTACCTGCTGAATACTTCTTACTACCGCACCTGCAATCCAGTATAAACCCATACCAGTTGGGAGTGTATAACAGAAAAATGCAGACATTAATGGCATCATTACATTCATGGTTTTCATTGATTGAGCCATTGTATCATTCGCATTTCCGGCTGAAGCCTGAGGCATTAATTTTGTATTAATCCACTGTGTTAATGCAGCTAAAATAGGAATCAGTAATGCACCAACAATTAGGAGCCATTTACCTGAAGCAAAAGCATCCTTAACAGTAAATGATGGTGAATTTGCCATATTAAGACCAAGAAAATTATTATACTCATTTAATTTTTCTAACGTATTATTAACATCACTTGTTAAGTTTGGAAATTTTTCAATAATAGAATTCCATTCTGAAGTGGAAGCTCTGTTTAAACAATCAATAAATGTATTTTGAATATATTCTGTATTACCACCTTTAAATAATTCATTAGAAAATTGCTTTGAAAACATAGCAGAATCTTTAAATTTTGATATAAATTCACTACTTCCATTTTGTGTAATCAGTTTATCTACTAATGGGAAAAAAGCATCTTTTACTTTTCCGACATATGCTGGAATTGCATAAATAACACGATACAAAGCAAATAATATTGGCATCTGTATCACTAGTTGAACACAGCTACCAGTTGGAGATACACCATACTTAGCGTATACTTCCTGTGTCTCCTGATTCATTACCATCATTGAATCATTGTCTTTTTTATTTTTGTACTTAGCCTGAATAGCTTGTAATTCAGGATTCATTTTAGCCGATAATTTAGAAAATTTTTGCTGTTTTACTGTTAATGGTAATAAAAGCATGTACATAACAACAGTAAATAAAATAATTGATAATCCAATATTAGGAATACCTATTTTGTCCAAAACAAAAAAAATACCCTCCATAATATAACCAAGTATTTTAGCTACTGGACCAATTATAAATGTGGAATTCTGTGTTAATAGTATACCTGACAATTCAATTTCCTCCTATAGATATTTAAGGGACTGGATCGTATCCACCCTTTGAAAAAGGATTACATCGTAATATTCTCCATATTGCTAATAAGCATCCTTTTATCACACCATACTTTTCAACAGCTTCTAATCCATACTGCGAGCAAGTTGGTATATAAGGACACTTTGTATGTTTTAATGGAGATAAATATTTCTGATAGAACTTTATTAATGTAATAATTATATTCTTCATTATCATTCTAATTTTCTTCATTAATAATATTATGAAGCTTTCCAAGATGTAATAGAGCGCTTTCTATTTGAAAATAATTACAATCTTTAGCGCTGTTTCTTGCAACAACTACAATATCCAAACCACTATTGAATACTTTTTCATGTAGTCTATAACTTTCACGAATAAGTCTGGTTAAATGATGCCTGATAATACTGTTACCTACTTTTTTACTTACAGAAATTCCTAAACGGTTTATATTTTGATTATTTTCTTTTATATACATGACCAGATATTTATTAGCATATGATATGCTGCTTTTATATACCGTTTTAAAATCACTGTTTTTTTTTAAAGACTCTGAAAATTCCATATTAATACTCCATTATAAATTCAGAGAAAAAAAGGCCACAAAATTGCGGCCTATGCTGATAATTTTTTTCTTCCTTTTGCTCTTCTGGATGCTAAAACTTTTCTTCCTCCTGGAGTACTCATTCTAGAACGAAATCCATGAACTTTGGATCTTTGTCTCTTTTTTGGCTGAAATGTCATTTTCATATAAGATGCACCTCCTTCTTTGAATACCTATTTATATAAGGTAGTTTTTTCATTAAGCATATCAATACATATATAATATAAATATACGAAATAAATAATATGACCATGAAATATATTTCATAGAAATAATCGTTACAATTATATTAAATGATTAGTAAAACGTCAAGTAAATATCAGTTTTTTATATTTTACATTTTTATCTAAATTAATTTATAAATATATAATTCTACATATTGTAATACTTATGAAATCATAAATACAATATATAGATGTGAATTTTTATGTGTATAAATAATAAATTTACATAATATTATCCACATTATGTGTATAAAATGTGTATATCTTTATTATAAAATAAATATAGAATAAAAATTTACTTATAATAGAGCACTTCTTTATGTTTATAAGTTTATCCACAAACAATAAAATTTATAAAAAAATTAGATTATGTTAATTAATAATTTACATAAATCTTACAAGTAATAATTATTTGAATTTTTACTTCATTTAGAGTAAGATAAAATAGATTAGATATTTTTATCGTCATATTTTATAGTAAGGAAAATAACAATGAATTTAATTAGTGAACGCTGGGAAGAAATCAAGGAAACATTAAGAAAAGAATATGATTTATCAGTTATTTCTTTTGAAACCTGGATTATGCCCCTAAAATTTTATGAAGTAAAAGATGATTTAATTAAAATATTAATTCCATCTGATCAGGCTCATGCTCTTAATTATATATCTAATAAGTATAAAAGTTATTTTCAGGTAACCATTTCTGAAATGATGAATCATACTTATGATATTTTATTTATTTTAGAGAAAGATGCTGAAGAATTACCGGATTCAGAAATTAAGCAATCAAAAACAAACAATCCAGTTTATAACATTAATTATGAAAACGCTAATTTAAATCCTAAATATAAATTTGATACATTTGTAGTAGGTAGTAATAATAAATTTGCTCATTCTGCTTCATTAGCAGTTGCAGAATCTCCAGGTGAAGCTTACAATCCTCTTTATATATATGGAGGAGCTGGATTAGGAAAAACCCATTTAATGCATTCAATTGGGCATTTTATATTAGAACAAAATCCTAAAACAAAAGTTTTATATGTTACTTCTGAAGCATTTACAAATGATGTTATTGAATCCATTCGTAGTGGTAATGCTGCTGCAATGAATAAACTGCGTGAAAAATATAGAACAGTAGATGTCCTTATGGTCGATGATGTTCAATTTATTATAGGAAAAGAAAGTACCCAAGAAGAATTTTTTCATACTTTTAATGTTCTTCATACAGCTGGTAAACAAATTATTCTATCATCAGATAAACCTCCAAAAGAAATGGAAACTTTAGAAGAAAGATTTAGAAGTAGATTTGAATGGGGTCTTATTGCTGATATTCAACCACCTGATTATGAAACAAGAATGGCTATTTTAAGAAAAAATGCTGATAATTACGATAAAAAAGTTGATGATCATATATTTCAGTATATTGCTACAAATATCAAATCTAACATTAGAGAATTAGAAGGTGCTTTTAATCGTATTATTGCAAAATCTAAAATAGATAACCAATCAGAAATTACATTAGAACTTGCAGAAGATGCTTTAAAAGATATAATCAACCCTGATAAAAAACGTGAAATTACTCCACAACTTATTATAAATACAGTTGCTGAAGATTTTGGAGTAAATCCAGATGATATAACATCTCATAAAAGAAACTCAGAATTTGTATTACCAAGACAAGTAGTAATGTATTTATGTAGAAACCTTACAGATGTTTCTCTAATTAATATAGGAAAGATTCTTGGTAAGAAAGATCACACTACTATTATGCATGGTGTTAAAAAAATAGATGATGATATTAAAGTAAATTCTGATTTAAAAGAAAAGATAGATATAATAATAAAAAAAATTAATCCACAATAATTTGTATTAATCCACATAAAAATGTGTATTAGTTGTTTATTTAATGTAGATTTATGTTTAAAACTTTTATTTTTATTAAATATTTTATAGTAAATAAAATGACTAATATTCATAAAATTACATTTATAAACATTCTATATTGATGTTATACTCATCAAATTATCATTCCTAAACACTCATAAAAAGTGTATAATGTAGGGGTATCCACAAATCAACAACTATTACTACTAATATTACTAAATTCTTTTAATAATTAATAAAGCAAATTTTATTTACAGCAAATGAAGGGAGTTATACACAAATGAAATTAGTTTGTTCAAAATATGATTTATTAAATGGTGTTCAGATTGTATCTAAAGCTGTTCCAAGTAAAACTACTATGTCTATATTAGAATGCATTCTTATAGATTCTACTAAGGGAAATATAAAATTAACTGCAAATGATATGGAACTTGGAATTGAAACAATAATAGAAGGTGAAATAATAGAAAAAGGTATTGTTGCATTAGATGCAAAGATTTTTTTAGAGATAGTTAGAAAACTTCCTGATAATGATATTACAATAGAAACTGATAATAATTTAAAAACTGTCATTAATTGTGAAAAATCTCAATTTACTATTATAGGAAAATCAGGAGATGATTTTTCTTATCTTCCAATAGTAGAAAAAAATAATCCAGTTATAGTATCACAATTTACTTTAAAAGAAGTTATAAGACAAACAATTTTTTCTATATCTGATAATGATACTAATAAAATGATGTCAGGTGAATTATTTGAAATTAATAATGATGAATTAAAAGTGGTATCTTTAGATGGACATAGAATTTCTATAAGAAAAATAAAGATGAAAAATAGTTATTCAACATCTAAAGTTGTAATTCCTGGTAAAACATTAAGTGAAGTAAATAAAATTTTAACAGGTGACGCTGATAAAGATGTTAATATATATTTTACAGATAAACATATCATTTTTGAATTTGATAATACTACGGTTGTTTCTAGATTAATTGAAGGAGAATATTTCAAGATAGATCAGATGTTATCAAATGATTATGAAACAAAAGTAAAAATAAATAAAAGATTACTTTTAGATTGTATTGATAGGGCAACTCTTCTTGTTAAAGAAGGTGATAAAAAACCTATTATTATGAATATTGCAAATACAACAATGGAATTAAAAATTAATTCAACTGTTGGTAGTATGAATGAAGATATTGATATTGATAAAAATGGAAAAGATTTGATGATAGGTTTTAATCCTAAGTTTTTAATTGATGCTTTAAGAGTAATTGAAGATGAAGAAATAAATATGTATCTTGTAAATCCAAAAGCACCATGTTTTATAAGAGATGATGAAAATAATTATATTTATCTGATACTTCCAGTAAACTTTACGACTGTTTCATAATAGTTTTATAGTTGTATTAAACACAAAATAGACGGGAATAATCATGGAAACAATCAAATTAAGAGATGAATTTATTAAACTTGGACAGGCTTTAAAAGTTGCAGGTTTTGTGGATTCTGGTGTAGATGCAAAATTTGTCATACAAGATGGCCTTGTAAAGGTGAATGGTTCTATCGAAACAAGACGAGGAAAAAAGTTAGTAGATGGAGATATTGTCGAGTTTGATGGAAAGAAAATAAAGATAGGTATTTAATATGATTATAAAATCATTAGAACTTTCTGATTTTAGAAATTACAATACATTAAATATGTTCTTTGATAAAGGAACAAATATTTTATATGGTGATAATGCTCAGGGAAAGACAAATATTCTTGAAGCTATTTTTGTATCAGCAACTACAAAATCACATAAAAGCAGTAAGGATAAAGATATCATTAATTTTGATAAAGAAGAAGCACATATAAGAACATATCTATTGAAAGATAATATAGAAACTAGAGTAGATATGCATCTTAGAAAGAATAAAACCAAGGGTATTGCAATTGATGGAAATAAAATAAAAAAAGCTTCTGAATTATTAGGATTAATGAATGTTGTATTTTTTTCACCTGAAGATTTAAGTATTATAAAAAACGGTCCAGCTGAAAGAAGAAGATTTATTGATATGGAACTTTGTCAGCTTGATAGTTTTTATCTATATAATTTAAATCATTATAATAAAATAGTAAATCAAAGAAATAAGCTTTTAAAAGACTTATATCTAAATCCTTCTCTTAAAGATACTCTTAATATTTGGGATTCCCAGTTAGTTTCTTATGGAAGTAAATTAATTGAAAGAAGAATACTTTTTATTGAGCAGATTAATCAGATTATTTATGATATACATAAAAGTCTATCCGGAAATAAAGAAAATTTAAGAATTCATTATGAACCGGATATCAATATAAATAATTTTGAAAAAGAATTATTTAATAATCAGGAAAGAGATATCAAATTAAAACAAACAACAGTTGGTCCTCATAGAGATGATATTTCTTTTATGGTTACTAAAGTGTCAGAGGATGGTTTAAAAGATAAAGAGATAGATATTAGAAAATTTGGTTCACAGGGACAGCAGAGAACCGCTGCTCTTGCACTTAAATTATCAGAAATAGAACTTGTAAAAAAAATAACAAAAGATACTCCTATATTATTACTTGATGATGTTTTGTCAGAACTTGATAGTAATAGGCAGACTTATTTATTAAATAGTATAGGTAATATTCAAACTATTATTACTTGTACCGGACTTGATGAGTTTGTTAATCGTAGATTTGAGATAAATAAAGTATTTAAAATAATAAATGGAACAATTGAAGAAGCATCTAAATAGAAATTTATATAAATTTCTTGATTAACACATGGAGGAAATAAAATGAGCGCTGAATATGGAGCGGATCAAATACAAATTTTGGAAGGTCTGGAAGCTGTTAGAAAAAGACCTGGTATGTATATTGGAAGCACATCATTAAGAGGACTTCATCATCTTGTATATGAAATAGTAGATAATTCTGTAGATGAAGCATTGGCTGGTTATTGTAATAAAATTGAAGTTACTATAAACGAAGATAATTCTATAACAGTAATTGATAATGGACGTGGTATACCAACCGGTATTAATCATAAATCAGGAAAACCAGCTGTTGAGGTTGTATTTACAATTTTACATGCTGGCGGAAAATTTGGTGGTGGCGGGTATAAAGTATCCGGTGGTCTCCATGGTGTTGGTGCATCTGTAGTAAATGCTCTATCTGACTGGTTAGAGGTTCAAATATACAGTGAAGGAAAAGTATATAAACAGAGGTATGAAAAGGGACACGTTATGTATCCTCTTAAAGTTGTTGGTGAATGCGATTTAGAAAGAGTAGGTACTCGTGTTGATTTCAAGCCAGACGAAACAATTTTTGAAGATACTATTTATGATTTTGATACCTTAAAACAACGCTTAAGAGAAATGGCTTTCTTAACAAAAGGTTTAAAGATAATTTTAAAAGATGACAGAGAAAAAGATGAAGAAGGCAATAAAAAACCCAAAGTAAAAGAATTTCATTATGAAGGCGGAATAAAAGAATTTGTTGCTTATTTAAATAAAAGTAAAACTGCATTATATGATAATATTATGTATTTTGAAGGTACAAGAAATGATGTATATATTGAAGTAGCTTTACAACACAATGATTCTTATACAGAAAATGTATATAGTTTTGTTAATAATATTACAACACCGGAAGGTGGTACACATTTAATTGGTTTTAGAAATGCAATTACTAAAACTTTTAATGATTATGCCAGAAATAGTAAGATATTAAAAGATAGTGATGTTAATCTTACAGGTGAAGACATCAGAGAAGGTCTTACGGCAATCATCAGTGTTAAAATTGGTGATCCTCAATTTGAAGGACAGACAAAACAAAAACTTGGTAATTCGGAAGCCAGAGGTGCAGTAGAAGGAATTGTTACAGAACAATTAACTTATTATCTTGAACAGAATCCATCTGTCGCAAAAACAATATGTGAAAAATCCATTTTAGCACAAAGAGCAAGGGATGCTGCAAGAAAAGCTAGAGATCTTACCAGAAGAAAAACAGCATTAGAGGGTATGGCATTACCTGGAAAATTAGCAGACTGTTCAGATAAAAATCCTGAAAATTGTGAAATTTTTATTGTCGAAGGAGATTCTGCTGGTGGTAGTGCAAAAACGGCCAGAAGCAGAGCAAATCAGGCTATTTTACCTCTTAGAGGAAAAATTCTTAATGTTGAAAAAGCAAGATTGGACAGAATTTTAGGTAATACAGAAATTAAAGCAATGATAACTGCTTTTGGAACTGGTATACATGAAGATTTTGATATATCAAAATTAAGGTATCATAAAATTATTATTATGACGGATGCCGATGTTGATGGAGCACATATTGATACCTTAATGTTAACATTTTTATACCGGTTTATGCCGGATTTAATTAAACAAGGATATGTATATCTGGCTCAACCACCATTATATAAGTTAGAAAAGAATAAAAAAGTATGGTATGCATACAGTGATGATGAACTATCTAAGATAATTGATGAAGTTGGTAGAGATCAGAATAATAAAATTCAGCGTTATAAAGGTTTAGGTGAAATGGATGCAGTGCAATTATGGGAAACAACTATGGATCCAAATAAAAGAACTTTATTACGTGTATTAATGGATGAAGATGCTGAATCAGAATTAGACCTTACATTTACCACATTAATGGGTGATAAAGTAGAACCAAGAAGAGAATTTATAGAAGAAAATGCTCAGTATGTAAAAAATCTTGATATATAATAACTTATTTTAACTGCAGCGAATTAGGAAGGAACTTATAAGAATGGATGATCAGATTTTTGACAATGTCAAACATGTTGACTTGAAAAAAACCATGGAAAATTCCTACATTGATTATGCTATGAGTGTTATCGCATCACGTGCATTACCAGATGTAAGGGATGGATTAAAACCAGTACAGAGAAGAGTTTTATATTCCATGATTGAATTAAATAATGGACCGGACAAGCCTCACAGAAAATGTGCTCGTATTGTCGGTGATACGATGGGTAAATATCATCCTCATGGTGATAGTTCTATTTATGGTGCATTAGTTAATATGGCACAAGATTGGTCTACACGATATCCACTTGTAGATGGGCATGGTAATTTTGGTTCTGTTGATGGTGATGGTGCAGCTGCAATGCGTTATACAGAAGCCAGATTATCCAAAATATCAATGGAAATGCTTGCTGACATTAGTAAAGATACTGTAGATTTTGTACCTAACTTTGATGAAACAGAAAAAGAGCCTGTAGTTTTACCGAGTAGATATCCTAATCTTTTGGTAAATGGTACATCCGGAATAGCAGTTGGTATGGCTACCAATATTCCACCTCATAATTTGCGTGAAGTTGTTAGTGCAGTTGTTAAAATTATAGAAAATAGAATTAATGAAGATAGAAATACAGAATTAGAAGAAGTATTACCATTAGTAAAGGCACCTGATTTTCCTACAGGTGGTCTCATTCTTGGTACAAGAGGCAGTGAAGAGGCATATAGAACTGGACGTGGAAAAGTAAGAGTAAGAGGTATTACAAATATCGAAACTCTGCCAAATGGAAAAACACAGATTATTATAACGGAACTGCCTTATATGGTTAATAAGGCAAAATTGATTGAGAAGATTGCCGAACTTCATAAAGATAAGAAGATAGATGGAATTACGGATTTAAGAGATGAATCCGACAGAGATGGTATGCGTATTGTTGTAGAACTTAGACGTGATGTTAATGCTAATGTTATACTTAATTTATTGTATAAACATACGCAGTTACAAGATACCTTTGGTATTATTATGCTTGCTCTTGTTAATAATCAACCTAAGGTAATGAATTTACTTGAAATGCTGGTATATTATATCAGACATCAGGAGGAAGTTGTTACAAGGCGTACAAAATATGATTTAAATAAAGCAGAAGAAAGAGATCATATTTTACAAGGATTATTAATTGCACTTGATAATATAGATGAAGTCATTCATATTATGAGAAGTTCCAAAACTACTCAGATTGCAAAAGATAGATTAATAGAGAAATTTGGTCTTACAGATATCCAGGCTCAGGCAATTGCGGATATGAGGCTTCGTGCTCTTACAGGTCTTGAAAGTGAAAAAATTGAAAATGAACATCAAGAGTTATTAAAAAAAATAACAGAACTAAAAGCAATTTTAGCTGATGAAAAATTATTATTAAATGTTATCAAAACAGAAATTACAGAGATATCTGATAAATATGGTGATGATAGAAGAAGTCAGATTGGTTTTGATGAATTTGATATCACCATGGAAGACTTAATTCCTAATGAAAATACAGTTATTGCTATGACATCTCTTGGATACATTAAAAGAATGACTGTAGATAATTTCAAATCCCAGAATCGTGGTGGTAAGGGAATTAAAGGAATGCAGACAATTAGTGAAGATTATATTGAAGATTTACTAATGACGGCTACTCATCACTATGTAATGTTCTTTACTAATTTTGGCAGGGTATATCGAATGAAAGCTTATGAAATCCCTGAAGCAAGCCGTACTGCAAGGGGAACTGCAATCATTAATTTACTACAGTTAAATCCTGGAGAAAAAATATCAGCTATTATTCCGATAAAAAATTATGAAGAAGATGAAAATTTATTCATGGTTACAAAGAAGGGAATTGTTAAAAAGACTTCTATTATGGAATATAGTAATGTAAGGAAAAATGGTCTTGCAGCAATTAACTTAAGAGAAGATGATGAATTAATTGAAGTAAAGATAACTGATAAAGAAACTGAAATATTCCTTGTTACAAAACACGGCATGTGTATAAGATTTAAAGAAACAGATGTAAGGGCTACTGGTCGAATGTCAATGGGTGTAATAGGTATGAATTTGGATGATGGTGATGAAATTGTAGGAATGCAGCTTGATCATCAAGGGGATTCACTACTAATTGTTTCTGAGAATGGTATGGGAAAGCGTACCTATCTAAATGAATTTACTATTCAAAGACGTGGTGGAAAAGGTGTTAAATGTTATAAAATAATGGAAAAGACAGGATATGTAGTTGGTGTAAAAGCAGTTACGGATGATCATGAAATTATGATGATTACTACAGAAGGTATCTTAATTCAACTACGAATGGAAGATATTAAAACATTAGGTAGAATAACGTCGGGTGTTAAGATGATCAATCTTGATACAAATGTGAAAGTTGCCAGAATTGCAAAAGTTCGAGAAAAAGTATCAGATGGTAATCAAGAGTTTGAGAATTTAGATGATGCAATGGAGAATATCGAAAAAGAGGAAGAAGAGGAAATCATTCTACCGACAGAAGAACCAGAAGATGAATAAATAATAATAAAACTTGAATGTTTCGGCATTCAAGTTTTTTAATAAATATTGGTACTTGATATATTTGTTTTTATTACTTATGATTACTAAAGTAATTTATATATGATGGAGGTATTAATGAAAAAATTTGATGTTGTTGCTTTAGGAGAATTATTGATAGATTTTACAGATAATGGAATTAGTAAACAAGGTAATACTATTTTTGAAGCTAATCCAGGTGGAGCACCATGTAATGTGTTATCCATGTTAAATCAATTTGACCATAAAACCGCATTTATTGGAAAAGTCGGTGATGATATATTTGGTAATAAATTAAAAGGTATTTTAGATGAATTATCTATTAATACTTCTAATTTGCTTATTGATAAAAATGTTAGAACTACTTTGGCTTTTGTAGAAACAAAAGATGGTGGTGACAGGGATTTCTCTTTTTATCGAAACCCGGGAGCTGATATGATGCTTAGAGAAGATGAAATAGATGAAGAATTATTAAAAGACACAAAAATTTTTCATTTTGGTACATTATCTATGACTCATGAGGAAGTTAGAAAAGCTACAAAAAAAGCAATCGATATAGCAAAATCATCTGGAGTGCTGATATCATTTGATCCAAATTTAAGAGAACCACTTTGGAATTCTTTAGATGAGGCCAAAGAACAAGTCAACTATGGAATGTCCAAGTGTGATATTCTAAAAATATCAGATAACGAAATAGTATGGTATACTGGAGAAAAAGATTACAATTTGGGAGTTCGTAAACTAAAAGAGGAATATAATATTCCGCTTATTTTACTTTCAATGGGTAAGGATGGTAGTAGAGCATATTATAAGAATCTTATTGTAGAAGCAGAACCATACTTACAGGAATCAACAATTGAGACTACAGGTGCTGGTGATACTTTTATGGGTAGCTGTCTGCATTATGTTCTTCAGGAAGGTTTACAAGAATTAACCGCTGATAAATTAAAAGACATGTTGAAATTTGCCAATGCAGCAGCATCAATTATTACTACAAAAAAAGGTGCTTTAAAAGTAATGCCAACAGTTAAAGATGTGGAGGAATTCTTATGGCAAAATTGAAAGTTGTATAGATTTTATTAAAATAAAGAGGTTTATATGAAAAATACGATACAGTTAACAAAACAGTATCTTCTTATACCAGTAAGTGAAAATGGAACAGATACAAAAATAGAAATACTATGTGATGGTGAAAAGTTACATGAAATGATCATTACGTTAGATTCGGAAAATTACGATTTTTACAGCTCGCTTTTATTAAAGAAATATGTAGGAAAAAAAATTGAGATTGTTGGTGAAATTTCAGAGGGTTGGTTCGATCAGGTAACGCAGTCTGATAAAAAAGCAAAACCAAAAGGTATACGTCCGCATCTACATTATGCTCCGGTAAGTGGTTGGATGAATGACCCAAATGGATTAATTTATTATAATGGATATTATCACATGTACCATCAGCATAATCCATATGGTAAGAAATGGAATAATATACATTGGTCGCACACTATGACAAAAGATTTTATAACATATACGGAGACAGAGCCTGTATTGTCACCGGATGTAAATGGGGCTATGTATTCTGGTACAGCGATATGTGATTCTGCAAGTATTATGGGATATGGTAAAGATGCAATTCTTTATTATTATACATGCGCCGGATCAAAAAATGATTGGTCAGAAGGAAAAGAATTTATTCAGAAAATTGCGTATTCTATAGATGAAGGTAAAACATTAATAAAAACAGATGATTTTATCATGGAACATATCGTAGAAGAAAACAGAGATCCAAAAGTTTTTTATCATTCAGATAGTGAAGCATATATTATGATTCTTTATTTGTCAAATGATACTTTTGGAATATATCGTTCCATAGATTTAAAGAATTGGATAGAAACAGACAGATTACATGAAGAAGGAATGTGGGAGTGTCCCGATTTGTTTGAAGTAACGAATCCTGAAAATAAGTTAAAAAAGTGGGTATTCTGGTCGGCAGATGGATATTATATATTGGGAGATTTTGATGGACGTGTATTTACAAGGGAGACAAAACGTTTATCGGTATATGCATCACTTCGTAAAGAAGTAAAGAATCTGGAACTTATGAGAACTTATCGTGCCTATGCGGCTCAGACTTTTTTTGGAGTTGGACAAAGAGTATTGCAATTATCATGGATTTCAAGTGATAAAAAAGAAAGAGATTATAAAGGTCAGTTTTCATTACCAGCTGAGCTAAGATTATGCAGAACTGCAGATGGTGACAGAATATCCTTATTACCAGCTGTTGAACTTAATTATCTTCATAAAAAACAAAAATGTGAAAACAAACAGTTTAACAAGGACAATCCATATAAAAAAGGTATTCATAACAATCCTTTTGATATATTTATTAAAATAAAAAAACAAAATAAAGGAAAATTAAATTTAATTTGTTTAAATAACATAATTACAATAGATTTTACTGCTAACAAAATATCAACAAATTTAATGGAGACAGAGATTATAGAGCAAGGAAAATATATAACTCTTCGTATTTTCGTGGATATAGATATAATTGAAATATTTAGTCAAAAGGGTCTGTCTTATTTTGTTTTAGAGAATATTTCAGACAACCTTATTGGATATATTGAAACAGAAACAAAGGATAATATAGAAGGTACAATCAATTATTACGAATGTAATTCTGTAAAAATGGTAAGCAATCTAGAATAGGAAATAGTTTTTTTGGAGGTATTATGATGGATTGGAATCAGTTATTATGTAATGATCGAATCAGAAACTATCAGAAGAGTACGACATCCAGAGATCTGAGAACAGAATTTGAAAAAGACTATCACCGAATAATAGGTAGCGCTTCATTTCGTCGCTTACAAGATAAGACACAGGTATTTCCACTGGATAAAAGTGATTTTATCAGGACAAGACTGACTCATTCTTTAGAAGTATCATCTTTTGCCAAATCTTTAGGACAAAATGTTGGTGAAAAAATTATTAAAGATAATATAGATGAAACATTTGATTTTAACAAGAAAGAAGATATTTGTACCATACTTCAGTGTGCAGGATTGATACATGATATTGGGAATCCTCCATTTGGACACTTTGGTGAAACAGCTATTCAGGACTGGTTTAAAGAAAATCTTTCAAAGAAAGAATATAACGGAGTTCCAATTTCTGAGCAATTGAATGAACAGATGAAGAATGATTTTTATCACTTTGAAGGGAATACTCAAGCACTACGTGTTGTTACAAAGTTACACTTTTTAGTAGATGAACATGGAATGAATCTTACAAAAGCATTACTTGGAACAATCATTAAATATCCTGTTTCATCAGAAGAAATAGATAAAAAAAGTGGTAATATAAGAAACAAAAAAATGGGTTACTTTTTTGCTGATAAAGATATATTTGAGGAAATTCAAAACACACTTGGAACAAATGGAAACAGACATCCGTTAACATACTTATTAGAAGCGGCAGATGATATTGCTTATAAGACAGCAGATATTGAAGATGCAATAAAAAAAGGATGTATATCTTATCAGGATTTGGTAAATGAGCTAAAACAGGAAAAAAAATATCAGAATGAAGACAGTTTATATCATAATATGGTTGGTATATTAGAACATAAGTATGAAAAGGCCATTCAAAAAGGATATGAACTACCTGATGTTTATGCAGTTCAAAATTGGATAATCAGTATCCAGGGAAATATGCTTTTTTCTGCATCAGATAGTTTTATATTTCATTATACAGAAATTATGTCAGGTAAATATACTACAGATTTATTTGAAAGTACAGCAGTATCAGAGATGATGCAGCAATTAGGGAATATTGCATATCGTTATGCATTTATTTCTAAACCTATATATAAATTAGAGATTGCAGCTCAGACTATTTTTTACTTTTTGCTAGATAAATTTGTAGATGCTGTTATTAATTATGATACAGACAGGTATCAAAGTGTTGTTAACCAGAAATTAATTACATTAATATCTGAGGACTATAAAAGAATTTATCATTGTTTTTCCAAAGATAGAACAGATATTGAGAAATTATACCTTAGATTGTTATTAGTAACAGATTATGTGTGCGGAATGACAGACAGCTATGCAAAAAATCTTTATCAGGAGTTAAATGGTATTCTTTGACTATAATATAGTATACATATTTTTTTCGATTCTTAAGATGTTATCTTTCTGCATTCTTGATAATTCTCTTACAAGGGCACAACGGTTTACACCTAAATATTCAGCCAGTTCAGTTTTATTTAAATTTAAACTGAGCTGGTTTTCTTCTAGTTTATCATTTAAAATAACATGATATCTATTATCTGTAATGTCCTGATTTGTTTTTGCTATAAAAAGAAAGGTGAGAATACGGTCTCTTAGAGATTTTTTTGATAATATCTCAATTTTTGTTAATAAAGTCCTTGTTTT
>CAZQTM010000007.1:0-27077 GCA_964595855.1 uncultured Lachnospiraceae bacterium
CTCTAGTAATTTCGTAAATAATGCCATCCTCCCATCTGATACTTTTTGGTGTTAATACACCTTCCTTTGTAAATTCTGCTGTAACATCAACATATACCTTGCAACTATCCATATTCAACCACCTGCTACACTATTTCAATTGCTCTAGGTGAATTATCCATTCTGCGGATATATCCTTTTTCTTCTAACTGTTTTAAGTGATGATGCGCACTTGATGTTGATGACAAGCCTACCATCTGTGCAATCTCTCTTACCGTTGGTGGAAATCCGTGTTGCTTTAGATAATCACATAAAAAATCATAAATTCTATTCTGTCTATCATTTAAGTCGTATCTCTTATACTTCATTTGAAACCCCTTTCTTACCCGAAGTAACCATGCGGATGAACTGTATGGTCTTCCTTCGCATTTACTGCTGACAGAATCCTGTCACGATACATCAGACCTCTCTGCACACTATAAAAGCCAAATCTTCTACGAATATCGTCTACTGTCTGGTCCATCTTTTCCTGCTTCTCTCTTAACTCTACACTTGAAAATAAATCAATTTGCTCCCAGTAATTATCATTTACAAGATCAGCTCCTCTGACACCAAGACTTCGTATCGGCTTTCTCCAATTATAGCTTTCTTTGAAAATGCGATATGCTTCTTCAGCAATTTCTTTCGTAATATTCGTTGCATTGGATATCTTATGCTGTCTGGTAAATGAAAGTAATTCATTATCTCTCACACTAATCTCAACCACTTTACACTTGAATCCGTTTTCTCGTAACCTAGTAGCTACACTTTCTGCAAGAATATATAGCACAATCTTCACATCTTCATCATTTTCTAAATCTCTCGGAGTTGTAGTACTGTTACCAACTGATTTAATAGGTGCTCTGGTATTCTCAACCTTAACAGGAGAATCGTCATATCCATTGGCAAATGCCCAAAGTATACTTCCCATCTTGCCTAGCTGCGACTGTAATATACTTTCATCTGTCTCTGCTAAATCTCCAATCGTTTTGATACCAAGTCTACATAGTTTCTGATTTGTACTTCTACCAACATATAATAAATCTGATGCGGGTAGCTTCCATGCTTTGCTTTTAAATTCATCTTGATACATTGTAGTAATTGCATCTGGTTTTTTATAATCCGAACCGAGTTTGGCAAATATCTTATTAAAAGATACTCCAATGCTGACGGTGATTCCCAGTTCTGATTTCATACGATTGCTAATTTCTTCAGCAATCTTGTAGCCATCACCTTTTAAAGAAGCACTTGCCGTTACATCCAGCCAAGATTCATCTATTCCATAAGGTTCTTGCAAATCTGTGTATTCCCCATAAATCTCATGTGCCATTCTGGAAAAACGCAAATACAAATCCATTCTAGGTGAAATAAATGTAATTTCAGGACATACCTGCTTCGCTTGCCATAGTGCCATTCCAGTCTTCACACCTCTTTTTTTTGCCATATAATCGGCAGTTAAGACAATTCCATGTCTTGCCTCTGGATCACCACCTACAGCTATAGGCTTTCCTGACAACTGTGGATGATGCAAATGTTCAATTGATGCATAACAGCTGTTTATATCCGAATGTAATATAGTCCTTCCATTCATTAAATTCACCTCTTTTCTTTGTTTCTTCGGAGAAAATCGAACATATGGTTGTTTTCTCTGTACCAGAAGTATAACTCTAATACAATTATAAATCAATGGAATAATTTTTCCATTTTCTAATATAGTTAGATTTATGTTGATTATTTTCTATTCTTGTTGTATAGTAACCATATAAGGATTTTTATCCCCTTTTTAGAATGGAAGGTGAAGCAATGAACACATTTGGTTCAATCATTGCGAAATATCGCAAGCAAAGCAAATATACACAAAGTGAGTTAAGCGTATTACTGAGTCAGTATGGCTATGGAATAACTCCTGGTGCAATTTCATCATGGGAGAAGAACAATAGTCAACCAAGTGCAGTACAGTTTCTGGCGCTTTGCAAGATTCTAAGTATTACAGACATATATTCAGAATTTATTGGCTTCAATCCTAATGATGCAATGTCAAAATTAAATGAAGAGGGAATTAAAAAAGCTTTTGAATATGTTAATCTGCTACTGCTTTCAGCAGAATACCAGAAAGAAGACAATTCTATCCTGCATCATTCGACAAGAATTCTTCATCTTTACGACATACCCGTTTCCGCTGGTTTCGGTGAATTTCTTGATGAAAGCAGTTTCGTTGAAATTGAAGTAGGAAGTGAAGTTCCAAAAATAGCAGATTACGGTGTAAGAATTTCTGGTGATTCCATGGAACCTCAATTTGTAAATGAACAGATTGTCTGGATTCAGAAAATAAGTAAGATTGAAGACGGAGAAATTGGTATATTTTATCTCGATGGTAAAGCCTATATCAAGAAACTTCAGGACAATAAAAAAGGATCGTTCCTTATCTCATTAAATAAGAACTACGATCCTATTGAAATTACTCCTGAAAAAGATTTTAGAACATTTGGAAGGGTTGTCGGTTAGAGTCCGTATTTTGGTATACCTAAAAGTTTATACTTATGTCATAAGATTAAACCTCTCCAATATCCATTAGAAAGAAGGTATCCATTATGGCTTTTGTAACTCATTTGAAAGAAATACGAACCAAGCAGCATGTTAACCAAACAGACCTTGCCATAGCTATTGGCACTTGTCCTAAGAGTATCAGTAACATTGAACGAGGTAAGAATTGTCCTTCTGTTGAGATGGCTCTTAGGATAGCTGCTTATCTTAATGTAAGCGTCGAAACTCTGTTCACTCTATCCGCAGACAAATTCTAACTGTTTGACTGCTACAATATTAATAGAACAATAGGTTATGCCGCTGGTATTTTTGTTTGTAACATTATTTTTATCATACTATTGATTTTGTCCAAGTCAAAAGAATCACAATTTTGAAGAATACTCACAATTTCTTTTATTTGGTTTGACTTCTCTGGAACAAGTTCTTTTTCCAATCCAAAGAAAAAGTAATCAGCGGAGATATTAAAAATTTGGCATATCTGAGTCACATGTTCTGGCATACATATTCCTTTTCCATTCTCTATTCTTGATACGCTTTCTGCTGTTAAAATCAATTTGTCTGCAAGTTGTTCCTGCGTCATTTTATTTTTTTTTCTGATTGCTTTTAGTCTTTTTCCAAATTCTTCTGAATCATATACAACTTGCTCCAATCCGCTGACACCTCCCTTCTAAAACTCACATTTTCATCTAATAGTAGGACTAATATTTGTCAGAATCATCCCATACAGCAACAATTGACCTGCTTTTTTCAAATGCCTTGGTCTTATGCACAAATTAGTCAAAAATAAATTAAGCCGGACAAACCAAAGAATTGAACATTTCAATCCCTTGATTCACCCGGCTTTGATACATAAAGAACGGCACTTCTGGCAAATATCTCTACAACTTATTTTTTTGATTTTCTATATTTATATACGGACCTTCATTCAACTTAACATATAAGTCATCGGCAGTTATTCCACCTATATACTCTCCTTTAGCTGATATTATGCCTAGCATTTTTAAACCTTCGTTTATGCATTTATAACCAACTAGTTTTCCTTCTTTAGTTCTTACAGCAGCTTCATCATTCATTTATATCCTTCCCTTCATACTATGAAATAACTTCTGGCAAAACAGCATTTTCATCTGCTGTTGCATTTCTAATTATCTCAATCACTGAACTTTTTTCTCTTTCATTCATGCTATTCCCCATTGTCAAATAAGAAATTATTAATCCAGCCATCCTAATCGACTCTTTTCCTGTAATCATTTTTTTCTTTGCTGAACCAATAACCAATATGTTCTGCCATAGCTTATTGTCGAAAGTCCAATCAATCTTGTTAATTAAAGGAGCAACTTGGCTGAATTCAATATGTTTCTTTTTAGCCATATAAGCTACGTGAGCAAGAGCCATCTGTGTTACTGGTTTAAATAAAAGGTTATTTGCTCTATATTCCGCAGCAATATTATACTCTAATGTCTTTTCCATATATTTCTTATATACATCTACATTTTCAAGTAAAATATCCCAAAACTCTTTTACTTCCTCGTAACAATCATCCACAAATGCTTCGTCTGGCAGGAAATTAACATTGATTTCTTCGTCTTTTAGTAATGTTTCCGAAATTGTATAAATAGAACTTAATGTTGTAAGTTGTGCACTTCTTTGAGCCAATGAATTGCTCTTCCAATTTACAACATCCTGTTTTAAATCACCTTTTTCAAGAGATTTCAATGGACCATCTTCGCTTATCAGTTTTCTCGCAATAACAGCATAAGTATCATCTTCTGAAATAATAATATTATCACTTCTACTTGTCTGCTTAGCGTATTTATTAATTTTGTTAAACAGTTTACGAATCTTTGCATCACTTTCATGTCTAACAAAAATGACACTTACTTCTTCCTTTGCCAATTCAGGATGTGGCACTATTCTTTTCTCCCAACTAGGCTTTAATTCTGCTCCTGCAGGTATTCCCATCAACCCTTTTATTGCTATTTTTAACGAAAGAAGTCTATGCTGTCCATCCAACGCAATCAGAACTTGATCATCAGGGAATGTTACAAAACCAAAATCACTCATCGTATTTTTATATGCCTTAGGAAGAGCTCCTGTAACACTTTCCAATGGCTCAAATTCTATTTCTTCCCATCCTTGATAAATATCAACTACTATACTACTGTAGAATCTATCTTCATCTTCCGTTAAATAAGGAACCATTTCTAATATTACTCTATTTAAATCTAAATCCCTTTGTATTTTTTCATCTGCTGTCATTTCATCATATCCCGGCATTTCTTTTGCAAATCCCACAGAATTTACAAGTGTTCCGGCAGACATTTTAGTTTGAAAATATTCAGTACTACCAAATCTACCTCTAAAACAAGCTATTGTATTCATAATTCAGTCTCCTTGTTTTTTATAATGTTTGTTTTTCTTTCACTTAGTATATCTCTGTTTTTTCGCCTTGTCAATCATTTTGTTTTTTATTTATAAAATTATTTATTGAGTTTCCGGTTTATATTTTTAAAAAACAATAGTGTTTTTATCATTTTGTCCAGCACAAAAAATTGATTTTTTTCACATTTATCGTGTTTTTTAGCCATGTCAGCACGTCCAATTTTCATACTATTTAGTGTTTTACGTTTTAACAAACTCATATTAAATTCAATTGCTTTTTATACTTTTAAATCTTGTTTTTCAAAAACAAGCAAAAAAAGAAGGCAACATTTAACGTCGCCCTCTCCAAAAGATTTCCAATATTCGTTATATCTCTGTTAATCAGCTATCATATCTTTTAAAATTGCAATACATTTCTTTCTTTCCACTTCATCAAGTTTTTCAAAATAGAAAACAACATCTTCCATCTTACCTTCACTAATTATACTATCTGCCTCAATTTCTATATTTCTAACCATGTTCAATGTTTCAGCAGATAAATACTCAGGTAAAAATTCTGTTTTCTCTTTCCATTTGTGAACACTCGCTCTGCTCTTATCTCCTAATGAAAGATTATGTTCTTTCCACTCTATTTCTTTTGCATCGAGAGTCTTAGAAATTTCAAATATAACCTCTTCCAAGATTGGTAGAACTTCAAAATCGAACTCTGATTCAGCATATTTTTGCTTCATTTGTACCGATATCTCAACAAATGTTTTTCTAGACTGTGTTGCATCCTTAATACTATTAATGTCACTCAATAATTTCTGCAAGTTCTCCTGTAATTCAGTAAAATCTGCCTGATCTGCTGAAGAAATTCCTTTCTGAAGAACCATTGAAATCCTGTCTAATAAATCTTCGACATCCTCTGAACTTTTAACCTCAAATAAATCATCCCAAATATCCGTCATGTCCTGGTTTATACGGTCTTTTGCCTTATTGAGTTCATCTATTTTATCTGCAAGCTTCGATACTATCTCATCAGCATCTTTACCTAATGAATTTTTATATTTATCTACACGCTCTTGTAAGTCTAATCCACTTTTAAGTAATGCACTGATGTTCATAAAAGTTGTAAAGCGATCAACCTTACTATCCTGAATGTACTTTTTATAGTCTTCTCTTAATGTCTGTCTAGAACGAATTTCTTCTACGTTATTAAGTTCTTTTTCTTTCTGAGCTTTAATTCTGCTTGCAAATTCATGATATCCAAGATCATCTAGTTTAGTCTGCATTCTAGTATTATGATTTCTAAAAGTATTAATTGCTTCAACAGACTTACAGTACATACTTGCAATATATTGATCAATTACCTCTCTAATAAAACTATCAAGCTGTGAACGTAACGTCTTAACTGTTTCTTTACAGTTTTCATCATATTCATATCCATTATCATCAAATATTCTCGTGTACGGAATATCTCGTAACGCTTCCATAGCTTCAAGTGCATTATATAGTTCAGTATTTTCAATTGCTGCCTCTAGTTTTTCTTCGACTTTTCCAATTGATACCGCCCACTCATTACGTGCTTTTTTACCCGACGCCAAGTTCTTTCGTGCAAGCAAATAAGCCTGTTCCAACTCTTCAGGCACTTCATCTACTTGAACCATTTGTTCTAGTTGACTTGTCAAATGAGCAACTTCTGTAATATTATGATTATTCTTGATTTTATCAAAAAATCTCATATATTTTCCAGTTACTGCTCCTGCGTCAACAAATACAATGACAGATGACTTAATAACATTTACGTTAATCTTCTTATCATTATTTGTGATCACATCATCTTTCCAGCTATTGATATTCTTTAATTCACCACATCTAATTCTAAGGCAATAACTCAGATTAGCACATATAACAGCAATCATAAGAGTTACTACTTCTTCACTCATACCATATGGTGGTTTACAATATGTATTGTATATGTCTTTACAAGTGATTTCACCTTCTCCATTGATTATATCTGCTATTTGTTCATAAACAGCACTGGATTTCTTTTCCTCTGGAGGTGTTACTTTATACTGCTCACTAATGCATTTCCATGAAGTAGCAGCATTTGTAAAGAATAATGCCTCAACACGATTCCTCATATCTGCCACAAAATTATGTATGGTAGCTTCACTAACCGAATTTGATAGTAACATTTTAAGGAATGAACAATAATAGCCTGCTGCTTTATTACTGATATTATTCTTATTTGTAACAAAACCATCAAAGAAAAATGGTATTGCTTCTGGATATATCTCCTCAAACACACTTGTTAAAAATGCAGGCATTCTAGAAGTAAGCTGATTGATACCAGACTCTTGAAGTCTCTGCCTTTGTTTCTTTAAAGAGTCCAATTCGTCTTTTAAATTGTTTTCTGCTTGTGTAAAGTCTTCCTGAAAATGCCTATCATATTTCTTTCGGGTTAAATCGTCCATATTATCAAGAACTGTATATTCAACCAAACTGTCAAACATTCTATTATCGATATCATTCAATAACATTAAAATAATAGGTTTTCCAATAAACTCTGCTGCACATTTTTGAGCCATTACTAAATATTCCGGTCTAGTATCCTTATTAACATAAAGCCAGATCAATTTACCTTTAGCAACTGTTGAGCCTGTAGCTTGCTTCCATTCTTCTGTATAAGATTTAATTCTACTTTGCGAAAGTTCTTCAACAGGATACATTTCCTGGTTAAACATCCACTCACTTGTTGTAATTTTATGCTGAACACCAAAGTTCGTTGTCTGAGCTTCTAATATTCCTGCTAGTTCTTGTATTTTTATACTGTTAATTACAGACTTACTTACATCAGCATCTGCCATCAACCTTTTCTTAATAATTTTAAAATCATGAGCACCATTTGATTCTTCTGTAAAATCAAAAACTCCTGCATGATCATCAAATTCTAAAACAGCATATTCGTCCTCAAGCCATTTTAATTCAGTTTCAACTTCGTCTATTGTTAACCCAGAGCAAAGAGATAATGCATCTTTTGCATCTTCATAATCCGTTGTCCTGAATCGTAAAATTCGTAAAATCAAATTAGACCGTAATACAGCAAGCGATTTTCCCGATAATTTATCTTCAAATTTTCTAATTGCATTATCGTACTTAATACATTGTTGTGTTTTCTGTCTACCTTCCTGCTCAGCAGACAACATTTCAGTATATAAATCTCCAGAAATAAGTTGCTCTGGCATAATAAGCATAGGATTTTCTGAAATATCTACATTTGAATATTCTTCAATATACCTACTTATTAACGTCAAGGAAGATCTATTTTGTAAATAGTCTGATAAATTAGTAAGCATAAATGTAGACAATGGATGTAATGGATATATTCCTTCTACAGCAACTTTACGGAATAATTTATAATCCTTCCACATTCCTTTTGTTATGAGCCATTTATTTAACTTTGTAAAAATATTTTCCCAGTCTGCCTCATGTTCTTTTTGCCATTTTATTATCAATTCATTAAATGCCGTCTTATCTTTACGTTGAATTAAATTTGCAAATACAGTTTCAAGATTAGACGATATATAATACTTTTCTGATTCATCAAAACGACCTATATATCTGCTTATATTTTTTGTTTGATCTACTGTTTGTAAATATGCTTTAATATCTCTTTGAATAAAGTTAATAACGTGAAGATAACCTTCCACATTTTGTGTTTTTTGAGTCAGCTCATATATTTGCTGCAATCCAGACTCACCAGATTTAGCAGCATTAACACCTGATGCATACTCTAAATATCTGCCGAACTCATCAAATAGGATAATAATATGATCAAACATACCATTCATACCACAATATTCAGAAACAAGCATTTCAAGAATGCTTGAAGCTGACAAGCCTTCATCCCATCTAATCTCTTGTCCATTTATTTCAGTATATACTTCATTTACAATTTCAAATGCTTCATCATCCACCATAAGAGTTTCACGGATTTTATTTATTAAAGCATCACCTGACTGAAACCAATCTCTCTTTTTCGCAGCATTTTCAAATAATTCAATTGAATTAGATGCATTTCTTTCAAAAAAGATTTCTGCTGTTTCAATAGCTCTATTTAACTTTCTTAAGCTGTCATCCGGAAGTCCATATAGCTTCATACTCTTCTGTGCTGCTTTCAGTATTTCAGAATGAAGATTAAAATCTCTCATTCCATTGATTACCATCACAAAATTACGACTTGTTGATAACTGTTCTACACGATGAGCTACTTCTCCATCTATACCAGCAATATTATGAAGTATTTTTTTGTATGTTTCAGGCATATAGTCGGAACCAGAAAATATTTGAGCCATTGTTACTGCCAGATGTGATTTACCCGTACCATAATCTGCTACAGCTAGTGATAATGCATTGGCTCTTTCATCATTTAACTTACCTACAAGTTCTTCCACTAAACTAATAGTATCAATACGTTTTTTTGTTCCTAAACCTTGATCTTCTATTCCAAAGTATGTATTCCCATGAAACACAAAATTTTCGGCAACCTTTGATGCTCTTTCTGGACTGTAAAACCAATCTGCCTGAACTGCACCTTCAAAGTACAAGTCTTTTCTAAACTCAAGTATCTTTCCTAGTTCCATAGAACCCTCCCTAACACAATTCGCTGTATAATCTTTGAAGTACTGTATCTTTATCTACTAATCTTCGTAATGTATAAGGCATTAGTTGTCTATTCATTCTTAAAAGACCTTTATCTGACATGTGCTCCAATACAACATATTCCGTTTGTTCATCCCAGCCAAATATTTCCCCATATTTTAACTCTTCTAATTCATTCGATGATATTTCTTCGTGATTTTGGAATTTTTCATCCCAGTATTCCCACAAAATATATGCATACAGAAAAATAAACTCTTTGTCATATACTGTAGGCATTGCCTTGACTAATTCACCATCTATTTCTAACACATTTATATTTGAAAACATATCTTCATATGAACCATAAAATGGTGCAATATTTTTAGTATTCACTTTTCCATCAAACAATTGATTTAATTCAATAACTAATAATTCTTTTTTTATACCACCTTTATACTGGGGTAAAATTTTTCTAAAAGACGCTGCCCACATATCTGCACCATTTTCATCTCGTAACAGCATTGCATGACATAATAGTTTTGTAATTTCTTCTTGTATACCTGGATCTTCGCAGTTTACTAATTCACCAAGTTTTGTTTTAGTCAATGTTACTAATCCATTTTTTCTCTCCGACTTAATCAGTCCCATATATTCAGCATAAGAAATATGTGGTTCTACTTTCCCACTGCTTTTCCCTTGAGGTATTCCAGTAAGTGCAGATATATCCTTAATGCATAATGCAGAACATCCATCAGCAACATTTAAAATGCTGCTGATGTACTGAGCCTCTGGCTTGAAAGTCTGATGAAAATTCACATTTACTTGTCTAGCCATCATTAGCTCCTTTCATCAAAAGATGTAACACTTGTTATAGTAGGTTTAACTATCCCAAATTTTCCATCTGGTTTCACTCTTTCTCCAGTAGCTATACACTGTCCTTTTTTGAGATTTTTGATTGCTGTCAGCCAAATATTTCCGTCTGTTGGATCAAGCTGTTTTGCCATCTTAATAATTTCATCATCTGTTGGTTTGAAGTATATTTTAAATGCTGACTGCATTAATCTGGTAACTTCTTCATCGTCTAATACTTTTAATGATTGTGTCGCATACCATGCTGACCATCCAAATTTTCTTCCTTCTGTAAGAATCTTTGCACTTGGCGACTTATCTTTGTGAGACAGATTCTGTGCTTCATCAAGTACTACTACGAACGGCTTGTCTTTACTACCATTTTTCATTGTATAATACCATAAATCCCATAGCATAAGTTCTGTTATAATAACCTGCATATCTCTATCTATGGCTGTTAACTGAAATATTGTTGCAGTTGATTCTGTTGGATATAGAACATTTTCCCAATCAAAGTCGCTATCTTGTTCAAATTCGATGCTATAGAAAAATGGTTGCATTTTAGATATTACTGTCTGTGCTGAACGGTTTGATTGCTTTTCATTTTCTAATTCTTCTTGGAAATGTTTCATGTTCATTCCATCTTTATACTTTGATAATCCAATTCTAACTGCATCGAATATAGCTGCGGATTGTTGATCTCCGAAACTGTATACATGAGTCATAATATTGGAAAATCTAGCTGCAATATCTGAGTCTTTCTCCGGAAATTTATCTCCAGCAAATTCTAAAAATTGTCTCTTAAACGGATTTATTGGTACATTTTCAAACTTAACCACTCTCTGATTGATATGGTCACCCATTTTTTTAACAAATTCTTTTTCCAACTGATCCAGTCTAAATCCCTCTGTATAATCAAAAATCACAGATGAAACATTGCTTTTTGAAAGTTCATAAAGCATAGTTTGAATACTATAAGTTTTTCCTTGTCCTGATGTTCCAGTAATAAGCAAATGTCTATTAGCAAGCTGTTTGTGTCCAAATTCCCAGAATACTTTCTCACTTGTTTTATCTGTTCCAATAAGTACACGGGCATCTTCTACTTTTAAATCTGATGGTGTTGTATTTTCAGCCTCATTTGTGTCTACTGCTGATGTATCATCAGTATTTCCATCTGATAATTGAACATCATCAACGTTTTCTTCAACTTCCACTTTGTTTCCACTATCATTCTTTTCTGTTTCGATATCCTTTTCCTCTGCTTTTAGGTCTTTTACTGTTTCTTCCGATATTGGTTCTTCAGGTTTCTGCTCTTCCTTTAGTTCAATATCTTTTTGTATTGTTGATGTACTAGGTTCTACAGATTTACGTTTATTTTTCTGTATTTCCTTTATTTCATCATTTATTTCTCTTTCACGTTCGGCAATTTGTGATTCCTCATTTTCTTCATCAAGTAACAGTCCCGCATTTATAGAAACATAGTCTACATCAGATACAGATTCTTGTAATAATAACTGCTGTATTCTTTTTTGTGGAATATTAAATAATTTAATATTTGATGAATCGGTATCATTTTCAATCTCAGTATTGCCGTCCATGTCAAGCCAAAATCCAAGTATCTTTCCATTCCAATTAATTTCAAAGTTACCATCTAATACAGAACGTAATTTAGATGCTAATTCTGCAAATTCACTTGTATTATCACTAAATGTAACCTGTGCAAATGCTAGAGCTCTATATAACTGTGCATACCAGTATCTTCTCTTAATAGATTTAGATGTCGGATCAAAAATTGTAGACAATCTGTTTATTCCATGCTTCACTTGACCAATAGCTTTTTCCTTATGTGCGCTAGCGTTTTCTTCACTCGCAATTTTGCATTCTACAACAGTCGCATTCAGGCTCAATTTATCTCCATCTGTTAAATTAGCTTCTAAAACAAGAAAATCTGGTCTTGACTGTGACTCAGTATCATCTTTTTCAATTTCTCCACTAAACCAATGCTTATAAGAATCCAAATGAACCACAATTTTTAAAGCAGTTTTTGTATCCGCTTCTTTCTCTCTTAACGAAGTCAATACATATGCCATAAACTCATTAATATTATGGTCTTTCTGATTAATTGCAGATAGTAGACTAATTCCATCTAATCCACTAGCTTCACAAAGGCATAATTGAGCTGCCTTGTCTATATTATTTTTTTCCCAGTGGAATAACTGATATAGTCTGCTTTCTAGTTTATGTTGGATTGTTTCTAATATTGTTTTTCTCGTAGTTATGGTCAAATTGTACTGACCATATGCACCCTTACCTGTACTAAAACCAATAATTGAATACTCTCCTTTATGTTCATCATCATTTCTTAATAATGCGCCATCCATTCCACTATCAACACAAACAACCCAATAAGCTTTTTCATGCAATGAATACACTATGTTTTGCGCTTCGCTATCAATGCATACTTCTCTTACTGCAATAAACTTACCATCTGGTAATGTTTCAAAATTATTACGGTATCTTACAATCTGAGTATGCGCATAGGAAGTTCTGAATTGAGGCTGTGATAATTCAATTCTTCTTTTTATTTTACTTGAAGTATCTGAAACTGGAGATGGTTTAAATACAATAGGAAATCTGCATTGACTTAGATCTAGTTTCACTGAACCGCTCTCTTTAACAAACTGCAAATTATTTAGCTTTAATAAATCCATCACATAAACAATGTCATTATTACCATTTAGCAGCTTATCTAAATCAGATTTATTTCTCCATTCATTCAAATATGTTCTGATATTTACATTTGCATCTTGCGAGAAACACTCATCCATCCAGTATGAAAGATAATTTCTACCACCCTTGTTTTCTGGCTTTACAAGAATTTTGATTGTAATATTAATTATTTCATCTGGATACTTCTTTCGTTTTATTTCAATATATTTATATACTGCTGCAATTATTGGTTGCAATTCTGATGGATCTACAAAAACAATACTCAAATTTCTAAATGCATTCGGAAACGCTTTTGTATAATCTGAAATCACGCCATAAATCATTTTTGCATTATCATTCATTTTTGTATTTTCTTTATTATCAAAATCATCATCGAAAATAGCATCTTTATGAATCATATCTTTTAATCTGCTATTATTCTCAATATCGCTTCTTCCATAAACTGAAAACGCTCCGAATGAATTTATAGCTCCAAAATACTGTTGTCCATATGAAGGGAAAATATCTAATGAGCTTTGCATCATACTCATTTGCAATAAATTCTCTATTGTATCATCGATTTCTTTTCTACTTACTTTTTGTTCATATTCTTGTTCTTTCCACCACTCTTCACATCCATCTAGAAAGAATATTTTCTGGTCATTTAGCTTTTCTAATGTTGCTGGATGCCACGCAGGTACAATACAACTTTCTGATTTAGAATCATCAGCTATTACTTTTTCGTTTTTTTCAATATTAAATGCATGAATAAATGCATCCATAATCCATTTGAGATTCTCCGGGAAAGTATGTTGTGTCAAATAGTTTCCAAGATCAACATATTCCTGAACTAACTCTTGTAATTCCGATGGTTGTTTCAGTAAACATACATAAAATCCTTCGTTAGCTACACTATAGGCAAACTTGACAAACTTTTCGCCTAACTTATCGAATTTAGCCGAAATAAGCATTTCTTCATCTGGAATATTATTATCAATATACTCTGCCAAGTTGAAGTCATATTTAATATCACTTTCATCATATAAATCAAAAAACTCTTCTTCACTCTTAGCAAACAAAAGTGAATTTAATTTCTTAATTGATGCAACTGGTATATAATTTCCGTCATCATTATTACACACATCAAGTAAACACAAATCCGAAAAATTATGTAACCATGCACAAGTATTTTCAAATTTCCACTGGAACTCTTGCGTAACCTTTTTAATAACATTACCATCAGCACTGATACAACTTGCAACAAAATTAATCTTGCTGATGGATTTATTTGAATTAGCAGCTTTTACAATTCCATCATCAATAAATTGGATTGAACTTTGTGGTGAAAAAATATTTACAGGTGCACACTCAAGTTCAATTTCAGTATTATTAACAGACCACATTTTTTGATTTAAATATTCAACCACTCCATTAGTATGTCTACAAATAGTATCCCATGTATCTTTAAGCTGTTGCTTCTCTTCGTCATCCTCTGTATCTGAATACATACACACCACTTCAGCCTGTTTAATATCAAAAATAATTTTTTCAACCTGAAGCTCATCTTCTTTTATACCGCACAAAGTATATAGTAATGCATTTGTAAAAGCTTCTAGCGGTTCTCCTGTCACAGTAGGAATAGTTTTCCTTTCAACTTTATTAACTGGAACTTTCATATCAAGTACCGCTTCTATAATACTAAAATCTGTACCCAGTAGCTTTTCTTTAAACAAAGAAACATTTTCTCCACGAATATAGCCCATAACTATTTTTTCAAATTCGTTGTAGCTTTTTATACTCTGTCCATTCCAGCCATCCCATTCGCTTGAATAGTTCTCTTTTTCAGCATCATACAAATTAACTTGCTTTTTATACTTTTTATATTGCGTTATAGTAAGCTTTTTGAACATCTGTCTGCTAATAAAATTATATTCTATTCTTAAAATGTTCTTTTTGCTTTCCAATTCTTTCGCAGTAGGCAACTCTAACTTTTTGAAAGGCAATCCCCATTCAGGAAGTGATTCATAAAACTTTTCTATAAAATCATTGATATTTGATATATGATTATTCCATTTATCAACAAGAGAACTTAATTTACAAATGTCAACTGCTATAAATTCAAATAGATCCTTGTATAACTTGTCTACATACCCTAACTCTGTATCGCTAAAGCAATTGTCTAAATCAGCAAATATTTCATGATAGTTTCCACTTATCATAAAAACAAGACTATCTGGTGTTATTGTATAACAATTTAATAACCCCCCCCTTGTCTTCTTCATCCTCAGTTCCTAACAAAACTAATACATTCGACTGATGCAAATTTCTATAATGGGTGATACTTTCTTCTTGTGCAACCCAATTATGCTGCTCCATTGATTGCAACGTAGTAGAATCCCCACTTTTTTTGACGAAATAATTCCATTTATTCTTTGCTAATTTAATATCCACGGTTAGCCCGATTTGAGACAACTTTTCTGCAACTTTTCTTGATAGATTTTCATATATTTTAATATCTTCAAACCCATCCACTCTAATCATCATTTCTCCATCAATAGAAGGAGCATTATTCACAATCAATTCTGTTACTGCATTAACAATATATTTCATTATGCTTCCTCCTCGATGCTAAAATATGGATTAACAACAATTGAAGTCGCATCTGACAATTCTCTTAAAAATCCAGTGGCTTTTAAAAAGCTTTGAAACGCGATTACATTCTCATTAAAACTATTTGCAAGTGTTTTTTCCATTACCGCTTCATCTCCTAATGATTTTCTATACTCATCAGGACCAATTACAATTCCAAAATGAGCAAATAGTTTACCCAAAAACATATTTAGAGTCATTTTTTCCTGTGGCGCTACAAGAGAAAGCACCAGGAATCTAATAACATCTTCAGATAAACTGAAACGTTCAAAAGGCCCACTTACAGGAATAATACACTGTAATTCCTTACCTTTTGCTCGAAAAATATCCAATGAATCTTTTTTTGCACTTCTTACTTCACTCATTAAATTATCTTCTGTAATGTCTATTTCTCTTGCAATTTTATTCAATGCAGTCATAAAATCATCTTCTATACTTCTATATGATTCAGCTGCAATTTTTTTCACTGTATCTGTTGATGCTCCTCGCATATCAACAATCCATTTTTTCTTTTCAATCCCTAAATATTCTGATACACGCCAAGACATCATTCTCATTATCTGGAACATGACACCTTTTGCCAAAATATCCATTCGATTAATTGGGTGCATTTTGCAAGATAAATAATTAATCAACTCATCAATGCAATAATCCTCACATTCCTGATATGCATCATGTGGAATATAAGAAAGATTTAACTGTTGTGATAAGTGCGCTTTATCAAATCCCATTTCATTTTCCCATGTTTCTTCGATAAAATTAGCCATCTTTGATATTTTTTCGCATTGTACACACACCAAGTCATTTAATAGATTTTCCAGTCTATTTCTTTTATCCTCATGGTTCTGAAGTCCTTGTAATAAATGTAGATAATAAACTTCTCCTCCTCTAGACAAAAAGTTTCTTCTATCAAAGCTAAACTTAGAATCGACGGTTTCAGGATTATCTTCCCAGTTAACTGATGTTCTACGCTTTGATTCGCTAGGATCACATCCACACATCATAAATTCTGGACATATAGGTAGTAATGCTTGCGCACCCCAAAATCTTTTTTTAATTACTACAGCATATCCATGAAATAAATCCTGAATACTCTCAAGATATTCTCTACTATCTTCATCGTTTATTCCATCCATTTTATTCATCAAAATTTCCAGCATCTTTTGGTATGCCTTTTCATCCGCTTTGAGTGCACCATTTTTTCTTGATTTATCATAAAATATGAATCTTCTTAATCCCATCCTAGGTTCAGCCCAATAACTCATTTTCTTACCGTCATCAAGCGAATGAAACTGCATCTTTCCACTTATCAAATCAGAATTTTTAGCTGATGAATATACCAATAAGAACTCAATTAAATATTCATACATGGTTTGGTCTGATTTAAATCTATTACCAAAAAGCATAGAGGATATCAATTTTCTCTTCTTTTTGTCTTCGTAATCAAGTTCTAAACCTTCTGGAAAAGTAACCATTATTTTTCCCTCCTATACTTCTCTTATTCTATTCTTATCTGTTATCTCTAAGCAAACAGGTTTATTACCATTATTTCTAAGTATAATCATTTCAAATGACTCATCTTCCGTATCATCCATTTCCTTAGATAATTCTGCTTTTAAACTTTCAACTCCATGTGAAAGTTGCGGATCTATATTTGTTGATATTACTCCGTTCTTTAGTTCTTCGAAATAATCAAGCAATGGTAATGATAATTCACAATCTAAAACATTCTTATTGACTTCTAGCTTTAGAACATATCGTTCTCTTTCTTTAATAAACATGCTATCTTTTGTTTGCTCCTGAATGACTTTAATATATCTTGTAGATAATGTCCCTGTAATAAGCTGTACATTCTGAGCAATACCAGACTCTCGGCTTAAAGTTAAGGGTATCTGTTGATCATTATTCGTTGTTCCTATATAAATCATAGATAAAGCATCACAAATTAGATTTGTATCTGATTTTGCTGGAGTTGTATTTCCATTTCTCAATGCAAGAAATCTAGTAAACTGCTTCGAAAAAATGTCTTCATAATCGCCTTCTATTACTTGTTCATCAGTTACAATATTCATAAATATGTATGTTCGCCTTAAAAACTCAGCCCATCCCATAACATATGCATTCTTTACTTCTGCATTTTTAAGTATCTCCTTTATTTCTTTTCCAAACAGCTCACCATATTCTCTGTTTACAAGAAGCAATTCATCAGACCTCAAACGCTTATTATCATACATACATTTCTGAGCTTCTCTTACTGCTAATATACTAAGTGCTTTATTGTTTTCTTTAGTTCCTATATATCCAAAAAACAGGTTACTGAATAAATATTTATATGATTCTTCGTGAACTACTTCATCACAGTTCATTCCTCCAGTAATCATATATGCAAGTTGTTCAGTCATACTTCGTATTGTTAATCTTTTTCCATGTTCCGTAAGCCATATATAGTGCATATTGACAAAATCAAATACCTGTTTTCTATTTTTAAGAATCAAATTTTTATTTTGGTAAATATGGCAATATTCTTTTTTATTACATTGTTCACATTTGATCCAAAGTTTATCTTGAAGTAATTTATCTAAAAATTCGGTAGCAAAATATGTATTATCAACTGTTGCAACATTGATTACAGTTATCTTTTTTCCCATAATGTCATTAATACTTCCTGTATTATTATCCATTGCATCAATTAATTTTATTTTTGCTCTTTCTTTTTCATTTTCATTTTCAAACAATTCTCCAAATGTATTAATCAATGGGCCTGTATTTGCAACCATGAACACAAACTTGTCCTGTTCTGGAAAGCTCATTACTTCAGATAAAATACTAGTTTTTTCCTCATCTGCTAACTCACTAAAATCCTTAATACATCGGCATTTTTTGCCAGAAGGTAAATCGGTGTCACTTATCTTTTCATTTACATTAAAATCTAGTCCCAAATCATTTAAAACTTGGTACATAATACTTGTTTTTCCATCTCCAGCATGACCTGTAAGTATGATTATATGAGGTTGGTTTCCATTTAATCTTTCATAAATAAAATTACACAGCCCAACTTTTACCATTACGTCATTAAAAAATGGACTGGTTACGTTTTTTTCCCCATATGCATTTTGATTTTGAGCATTATAGTTATGCAGCGAATTCAAATACATAATATAATCGTTATTTGCCATTGAGAACTACCTCTTTTCTTAAAAATGTCTTATTTCCAATTCTAATGTTCTGAATTTTCTAATCACAATTGGACTACTATACCATTTCTTCTAGTGCATCGCACAGTGCATCAATATCTTCTCTAGTGTTAAACCTTCCTAATCCAACTCTGACAGTTCCATTGTATTCTTTATCCATAATCAAATCATGAACATATGGAGCACAATGATAACCTGTTCTAACTGCAATTCCATAATCTTCATCCAAAGCAGCGCCAACATTTGCAGCACTATTATCTGGAATCATTAAATTGAACGAAATAATTGCAATATGATTATCTTTATTTTCAGGTAAATATAATTTCACACGATAAACAGAACCTATTCTCTCTCTGGCATACTCTGTCAATTCTTTTTCTTTTCTATAATTATCATCGACATTGAGTTCCTTGAGTGCTGCCTGAAGTCCAGCTATTGCTACGATATTAGAACTTGCCGCCTCATATCTATTAGGGCTTTCCTCTGGCATGTCTAATACAAGTGAATTACTTCCGGTTCCTCCAACTATATACTGCTTCAGTTTAAAATCACTATTATTAATGAATCCACCTATTCCAAATGGACCATATAATGTTTTATGTCCAGCAAATGCAAGAAAGTCAATATTTTCTATTGTTAAATCAATTAATCCGAGTGATTGAGCTGAATCAAGAATTGTTAAAGCTCCTACTTCTTTCGCAATCGTAAATATTTCTTTTATTGGAAGAATGTACCCAGTCACGTTACTAACATGTGTACAGCAAATACATTTTGGTTTATCCTGCATTATCATATCTCTCAAGAGATTAATATCTATCTCTTGAGATTGTCCATCTGTTGGCATCAACTTTACTATTATTTTATCTGTATCCATTATCTTTTTTAATGTTCTGGCTACTGCATTATGTTCATACGGAGAAACATACACAATATCGTTTTGCTTAAAATCAATACCATTCAAAATCTGATTTAGTGCAACTGTAATTGATGGACTAAGAACAACACTTGCTGTTGATGGTGCTTTAACTAATTGCTTCATTCTTGTCTTAACATCATCAATAATTTCATTTGCATTTCTTGCAAGTTTGTATGATCCTCTTCCTGCATTTACACAGCAGTTACGATTCACACTATCCATTTCTAAATAGACTGCTTCAGGTTTCGGAAATGTAGTAGCTGCATTATCCAAATATATTGTTTCCTCCAAATCATTCACCTCTTTATTCATCATTTCCTAGAATTCTCTCAACCTCATCAAGAAGAACCGCTATTAATTCATTTTTTCCTAATCCTTCATAGTCTTCTATTGTTCCTGACAGAATATCTCTAAACATTTTAGTATCTTCATTTCTTGCATCTTCATAAAAGAATGACTGGCCATTTCTACTCACATAGACCATTTTCTCTTCTTCATGCATATCTTGATCTTGGATTTCTTCTATTCTTCTTTTCAAAACTATTAATTGCTCAATGTATTGACTAAGAGAATTAGCATTCCAATAATCAATATAAACACCATTTACAGCTTTTACAATTTTTTCAACAATGCTTATATCTCCACCTTGTGCAGATTTTGCATTCTTCTCCATATTAGAAATAGTATTCATGAGTCTCGAAATTGACTGTTCGTCAATAATACCTTTTGCTTTATTGCTCTGAACTTCATACCACTCTACTATGCCATGGTACAAACTATCCTCCGTATTACCAAACACTTTTTTTGTTTCAATAATTGCCTTTTCCTGTATCCATTCAATATACTTTGTCATTTTTTGTTTAAATCTTGTATATCTTGCTGTACACAGCGAAAAGTCTCCTTGGGCATCAAACGCTTCTGGAACCTGACTAAAAATCACTTCATAAGGATTTACTTCGTATCTTTGAAGAATATTTCCAATTCTTGTTATTGCTTTTGAGTAATATGCCTCTTCAAAGTATTCTGCATTTCTCTTTACATTCTTTGTCACCTGCGGAAGTGCCCTATACCATTTTTGCATTGCTTCTAGTATTAATGTAATCCTTGATTCTGAACCTTCATTTTTGGTATTCACTCTAAATAAATCACATAAATCATTGAGATAAATTTCCCTCTCCTGATCCTTTATAGAAATAAACACAGCATACTGATGAGGATAATCACACATATTAAAAACAGTATCTGCATTAAGTGGTATTTCTTTGTCACCATAGTAAATAACCACATCTGCATCTCTTTTACCAATTATATAGGCGATATATAAAGGTAAAACACCTAGTCTTAAACCATATGGTTCTTTTGTAATCACATCAAACAAATCAGATAAAACCTGTTTCTGACCAGCGCACTTGTCAAAGAACTCTGTCATAATCGTTAATACTTCTGCAATTCTAGGTTCAGCTTCATTCTTCTGAACACCATTTCTCACAAACAAAGATCTATAAATAGTTGCATCCTGGCTTGTTCCTGATAGATAATCTTCAAGAGACTCCTTATTTAATAGCCTTGTCATAAGTTTCTTACGAGCAGTTTGAGCCGCCGCAGTTGATACTATTTGTTTATTTACAAATTCATTATTGATTACTGGTGTTTTATCAAAAATCTTATAGCACAAACTATCTACTGCATCTGTAATTGTCTTTGTTGTATCTGAGACAATCTTATCTTCTAGGAAATAAGAAATTTCAAACTCTCCAAATCTTCCAAACATCTTATCCAATAGAGAAAGTATTCTAGTCTCAAGCATATCTTCCTGTGCATCAATTTCTGCAGAAAGTTTACTATTTTTCTCCATGAATTTGAAATCATCTTTAATGTCATTTAAAACTTGCAATTTATATACAGTCTCTTTTAAATCGAAAGTCTTATCTGTATATACTACTACAATCTTATGGCTTCTCAATTCTTCAACTTTTCTCTTTATCTCCTCCGAAAAACTATTGCGATTATATTTATAGACGCATATTACTTTTCCATCACAATAAAGTCCATCTTCAAAGAAAATATCATCATTGTTTATTTTTAAGAAGTCGCTAACCTCTTTAAAGTCAAATCTGAAATATCTTGTAATTCCATACTCATAATTGTACCTCTTTGGAAATACGTACTTTGTATCAAATATACTTTGAAGTAATGAACTAATAGCTGTATCATTAGTGGCAAGTTTCCATCTCTTGCTTATCTCATCTTCAAGTTCTGTTCCCTCTAAAGTCTTAAATTTATAGAAATTATCTCCATCTACATCGATAATCCCTAATTCAATAAGATTAGATATTGCATCTTCATACTTCTCTCTTATTGCTTCAGAGTAATTCATATTTACAGCCATTCTTAATGTAAAATGATCCCAAGGCAATTCTTGTCTTTTATTCGTTATCATTAATACTGCTAAAGTTTTTAAAATAACGATTGGTGCCTCATTATACTTATATTTCGTGCTTGCAACATCAATTGCTGTAACACTCTTTAAATAAATACCCTTTATCTCATCCGAATCATTTTTGAATAGATTCGCAAAATAGTCATATATTAAATCTGGTTTAATACTCCAGTTGCTGCTAACCACACCATTTTTTGCTGCACTGTTCTTAACAAAATCTATCATACTCATCTGTTCTTCTTTAGAAATAAAAGTAAACAGCGTTCTTTCATTCTGAGCAACTTTTTCGCTAATATTCAGCAAAAGATATGAAGAAATAGGCGTTAATGGATAACATCCTCTAACTACAATTCTTTCAAAATCTTCTTTTGTAAATTCTGTTGAGAATCCAGGAGCAGAAAAATTTTCTCCTACCACATCCTTTGAGAAATGTTTTTCTATTTCAGACTGTGGAATAAGGTCTAAATCAGAGTCATTTTTAATTATTGCATTTTGTATTAACTCATAATTATTTTTTGCAGAAGATTTAAAATATACTTCATCATCTAATCTTCCTTCAATACCAGTAAATGAATCTATCGTCTCTTTCTTTAACTTATTTCCATATTCTTTTATTGGCTTATGTGCAACAAGAGTAATATAGATCTCAGGATCTTTTGCATCTCCTGCCATCTCACAAATACTCTGGATCAACTGCATGTTAATTCCTGCTGACATTTCATCCTGTCCTTCGATAAACTTACTGAACTCATCAAATACAATGTAAATGCCTCGGTATCCATATTCTTCTCGTAATTTATCCGCTATGCTTGTATATAACTTTGTAACCTCTGATTCTGCTAAGGGATTAAAATTACTTCCTGATGTAAGTTCTGGGAACAACTCTTTGAATATATTCAAATAATCTTCATTGAATTGAGACAATTCTACTGTCATCTGATTAGGAGTAATTTTCTTCTTTTTTAAGATGGAACAGAATTCATCATAAGTTTCCGAATAATTATTTTTCCAATTCTCAATTGCAAGATTAGCATGTTCAAAGTAAGTATCTGGAACTAAATTGCTTAATCCATAATTATTTAATGCTTGATTCATTGCTAACAAGAATGCCTGGTTCACATCACCTTGGCAATTAATAATTACTGGTAAAAATCTTCCATTTTTCTGATTCCAGATTTTTTCCACCATATCAGCTGTTTCTTTATCAACTTTATTTATCTTTGAAAGTAAAGTATTATAAATCTCATTTTCATTTTCATTCGTTCTATCCATAGAAAGAATTGCCAACAAAATTAATAGTAAATGTGATTTTCCCTTACCATATGGTCCTATTAACATAGATGCATGAAGGTTATTGTTCTGTACAGCCTTTAAATATCTTTTTAATATTTCCACAGAAGATTTTGTTGGTATATAGCTTAATATTTTTTCTTTATTATTCAAATTTAAATACAAATTTATTGCGTTCCTAAAATTGGGATTAAAGCTAATAAATTCATTCAAACTTTTAAACTTCGTCATATTGTTTCTTCCTACCTTTGTGCGTAATATTCTCGAATGATATCTAACGGTTCTGGTATTCTTTCGTCATATATCATATCAAGTCCCGCTGTTCTATCTACTCTTATATATTTAAGATTTTCTAATCTATTTAACATTTGGTTTGTGGCAATTTTTGATAGGTTATAAATACACCCCAAACTATAATCACCACTTGCAGTTCTCTCGATACTTATACTGTTACCTTGTTTCAGCACACCATTATTTTGCATTTTAAAAAGATTACTTAACTCGTATAAAACCACCTCATCTGGTATTAATCTCAAATCAGGTTGTACTTTTACATATTCATTACCATTCTTTTTAATCAATGACAGTTCAACTAATGGGCTTACTATCTTATCTTCCGGATCATCATTAATTTTCTCTTTGCAGTAAGTATTGAACAATACATCTATATCACTTTTAATTGAGCTCTCTGGAATTGAATAATCAATCCATTTTCTCCGAAATACTGTCAATAACTGTTCTTTTTCTATTGTCTGAATCTTATCATCATTAAAATAATCATGAAACAATGAAGCCTTTTCATAGTTTTTTACAATATTGGAATGTAAAATCCATATTGTAAAAATGTCTTCAAGGTAACTGTCATTTTTAAGAATAAGCTTACCAAGTTCAGATAACTCACAGCCACCACCCTTTCTATCTTGGATTACATTGAATGCTTGCAACCAATATTTCAGTGCTGAAACCATATTCGTACCAACGCCAAAAACATCTGTTGCGTCTGAGGCATTAAAAATACGTTCATTTCCATTTTTCGACATCTCTACTAGCCCTTTATTTAACCAACCATCTCTCAATATGAACGTCTGATGCCCTTTTGATCTTGGTTTAGTATTTGTAGAATTTTTCATAGTTAATTGCCTCTCTTTATTGTTAATACTTTTCGCATATAGCATCCACCAATGAAATGTCCAACACATTCACCACAGTGAACACATTTTTCATCATCAATCGTATACGCTATATTACCTTCTGTGTCTTCAGTCGCTCGAATAGCTCCCATTTTACATACACTTTCGCATGCTCTACATCCAGAACACATCTGATATTTTGTAATCTGACAATTCAACTTATCTTTCGTAATATGCTTTTTGTCCTTAATCGTTACTTTAAAAGCTGTTGTTCCTTTTCTACCTTTTAGCACTAGGACAGGATTTCCAATTCTATCTAACACATACACTTCTCCTGCCATTTTATTGCCCAAGGTGAAATCTAATTTCCCGAATGGCTTGAATAATTCATATAATTCGTCATCAATAGGTATCTGTAACTCATAATTATATGTATTATTTTCAACTGCACATGGCTCATAGCTTAGTACAGATGCATTTGCAGCTTCCAAGCCATTTCCTCCCTGTCTTGCTTTCCAATTGCCATTATCTACATATTCTTCAGGATCTGTTTTGCCAGATTTAATTGCAAAGTCTAGTAGTACATTTCTCCAATTTACATATTTATCATACATATATATCTTTGATAAAAACTCTGACCAAGCTCCATTATTAGGACAACACCAACAACCAACTCTTGTATATCCCAATCTATATGCATCATTAAAGTCAATTTTATTAGACAGTATATAGAGCCATACATCAAAATCTGTCCATTCAAATATAGGCAGAACCGTCTTTTGCTTAGCAATCTTTGAATTAGTACTTTCTCTATCATACTTACTTCTGCTTGCAGACTCATACTTACGAATACCCTGAAATGACAAAACACTTGTATGATCCTTGTATGCTTTATTTATGTTTTCAATGAGTGCACCTGTTTTGAATACTGTACAGCACCATCTCATAACTCTTGAAGGTGGACCATACACATCGCACAAATCTTCAAAATTCTTCACTCTATTCTTAGCTGTGCTGAAATAGCCTGCTTTTATCGACTCTTTCCGTAAACGTTTCGCATACTCATCGGTAGATTCAAATTCAAGAGTTGTATCTCCATAGAAGTGACGTACAGCATTTGTTGATAATGCATTTCTTACAAGTGAAGAAACTACTGTAGAATCTTTTCCTCCACTAAAAGATACCATCATACTGCCAAAATCATAACCTTCTGCCCACTCTCTTATCTTGTCAGAAGCTTCACCTACCACCATCCCAAGACGTGCCCTATTAGCATGCGTAAACTTCTCCACAACTTGTTTAAAAAACGAATAATCTATCTTTTCAGAATTATCCATTACGATTTCTCTGATTTTTTCGATTTCTTTCAAACTCAAATTATTTAACTTATCTATAGAAATTCTGACCTTTTTTCCATCAACTATATAGCTACTTCCATTATGCCAAACAGATTTGCTCAGGTAATAAAGAGGATTCTTCTTCTCTGTAATTACTCCTAAAAGTAATTGTTCTTCTGGAAAAACTGGTCTAATATCAGTTCCGATATATTCTGCATCTCCCACAATATCCGGCTGAACTTTCATTTCCTCTGCTCTCAGATTTTCTTCCTCCTGACAACAGCTACATTTCTTTTCAAATAATGGTATCATGTGTTTATCACACCAATAGAATGTAGTGGCATCTTTTGGTATTGCCATACATTTTTCCATTTTACCTGTTACTTCATTCTTTTCTAATCGCTTGCATTCTCCCTCTGGCGTTGGAATGCCATGATAAGGGCAAATTTTTTCTATCATAATAACCTCATTCTAGCTGTTAAATTGAAACTATTTAGTTTCATCTACAACTTCCATAATATCGTCAAATGAACAATCTAATGCTTTGCATATCTTTACAAGAACATCAGTTGTTACATTTTCACCCTTATTTAGCTTGTTTATCGTATATGTACTTACACCCGCCTCTTCAACAAGGTCTTTCTTTTTCATATCTTTGTCAATTAATATTTTCCATAATTTTTTATAGCTTACAGTCATGCTTTTTACCTCGCCCACTATATGTGAAAACCATAATAATTTTTGCTTCAGATTTTCGTTTTTTTAAAAAAACCCACATTTATTATACTCTATATTTTCAAAAAATAATAGAGCGAACGCAATATTTTTTATTCGATTTTCAACATATTTTATAGTGAAAGTAGCTTATCAATGGCTGGCTGGAGGCTTTCAGCTACAGCATATTCCTCCTTCAAACCTAATGTATCTTCAATATATTATGAACATGTATCAACCGATAAAAGCTCTGTTCTTCCCCATATATCCCCTTGTGCT
>CAZQTM010000008.1:0-1268 GCA_964595855.1 uncultured Lachnospiraceae bacterium
CAAATTAATGCAGGATATCTTGCAGAAAATGGACCGGCTGATATATGTATTGTAGACACTGGTCGAAACTGGTCAGTAAAAGAATTTGCATCTAAATCGCAAAATTCTCCTTTCAAAAAGCGAAAATTAATGGCTAAGGTCATTATGACTATCTGTAATGGCAAGATTGTATACAAAGATGATGATGAAAATACAAAATAGATTTCCTACATCAGAGAAAGGAATTAAAATGAAAAAGAAGACAGCAGGAATGGTTTTGAAAAGTAATGAAATAGCACCAGATATTTTTGAACTCTGGATAGAAACAGAACTATCGAAGGATGCAAAACCGGGACAATTCGTAGGAGTTTATCCAACAAAGGATTCCACACTTCTGCCAAGACCGATTAGTATCTGTGAAACGAATAAAAAAGAAGGAACCATGCGTCTTGTTTACCGTGTTGCAGGAAAGGGAACAACAGAATTTTCACACTACAAAGTGGGAAGAAGAATATTTCTTTTAGGTGTACTTGGAAATGGATATCCATTGGAGGCAGCAAAAGGTAGAAATGCCATTTTGATGGGTGGGGGAATCGGGATTCCTCCCATACTGGAACTTGCAAAACGTTTAAGTGGTTACGATGAATGTAGTGGTACATTTGGTAAACCAATAGCAAATAAAATAACATCTGTTATCGGATACCGAAATGATGATATGTTCCTGAAGGAAGAATTGGAACAGTATGGGGATGTACTTATTGCAACAGAGGATGGAAGCTTTGGGACGAAAGGCAACGTAATAAATGCCGTAGATTCCAATAAATTAAATGGAGATTTAATATACGCCTGTGGACCAATGATGATGTTAAGAGCAATTAAGCAATATGCACAGGAAAAGGACATATCCGCTTATATTTCACTTGAGGAACGTATGGCATGCGGTGTAGGTGCATGCCTTGGATGTGTATGCAAAACGACAAACAAAGATGCGCACTCTCATGTTAACAATGCGAGAATCTGTACCGATGGACCGGTATTTGAAGCGAAGGAGGTTATTATCTAATGATAAAAACGAGTATTGAAATTGCAGGAGTATCATTTAAAAATCCCGTAATGACGGCCTCCGGTACTTTTGGCTCCGGTATGGAATATGGGGAATTTGTGGATCTAAATAAGCTAGGTGCTATTGTGACAAAAGGAGTAGCCAATATTCCTTGGGAGGGTAATCCGACACCACGTATCGCAGAGACATATGGCGGAATGCTGAATGCAATCGGACTACAGAATCC
>CAZQTM010000008.1:1368-7371 GCA_964595855.1 uncultured Lachnospiraceae bacterium
ATAACGGGAATGAAGATTGATATTAATAAAAGGGCTTTTGCACTGGCCAATAAGACCGGTGGACTATCCGGTCCTGCAATCAAACCCGTAGCAGTTAGAATGGTATATCAGTGTGCAAATGCTGTAAAAATTCCCATTATTGGTATGGGTGGAATTGGAAGTGCAGAGGATGCAATAGAATTTATGATGGCGGGTGCAACCGGTGTAGCTGTTGGAGCCATGAATTTTGTAAATCCTTATCTGACAGAAGAAGTCATTAGCGGTATTGAAAGATTTTTGCAGAATCAAAAGGTAAATGACATAAATGACCTGATTGGTTGTGTTAAATAAAATATGTATGATGTTCGTAAGCGAAATCAGTTCTTTGCATATATTTTGCAAACCAGGCATATTAATTGGTAAGGCAGATGTTTGTCAAGGAGGTAATAGGCGTGGAGCTGATTAGAAAGAACATACATATGGACAGGGTGAAATGCAAGGCAGCCACACAGGTAACGATGGAAGAAGACATTAATATTTCCGACCAGAAGCCGGATGCTTTTAGACTAATAACAGAAAAAGGCAGAATAATGGTGGAAGAAGTACGGCCGGTTACAGACAATGTAGTAGTTAGAGGAAAACTTTGCTACTCCATATTATATTTATCCGATGAAGAGGATAAGAACCTTTGCTGTATGGAAGGTACTATCCCCTTTGAGGAAAGGGTGCATATGGAGAAGGTAACAGCCAATGATACGGTCTCTATAAAAAACCAGTTAGAGGATTTAAGCGTTGGTCTTATTAATTCACGTAAAATGAGCATTCGGACCCTATTTTCCATGACTCTATCAGTAGATGAACTGTATGATGAGGACGCTGTTGTAGAGATAGTAGGAAGCGGACCGATGGAAGTATTGAAAAAGCCAATGAACGTGACTGTACTTACGGTAGACACGAAGGATATTTATAGAATAAAGGAAGAAGTAGAGCTGCCAAGTGGAATGCCAAATATGTTTGATTTGATATGGAAAGATATGAAGTTAAACGCAATGGAATTTAGACTTATGGAAGGCAAGGTAGCAATACAGGGAGAACTCTCCATTTTCTTTATTTATGAAGGTGAGGGTGACGATAGTCCCGTTCGTTATTATGAGGTAACAAGACCAGTAAATGGCATGATGGATGTTAGTGGGTGCGATGAAAAAATGGTTTCGGATATTACTTATGATATTGAACATGAGGATGTCGAAATTCGCCCTGATTTTGACGGTGAGGAAAGAATTTTAGGAATTGATATTGTGCTTAACATGAATATAAAACTAATGGAAACCCAGACACTTCAGGTAATTACAGATATTTATGGTATTATGCAGGATGTAGAACCTGTTTTGCGTCAGGGTTCCTGCAGAAGTCTGTTAATGAAAAACACAGGTAAAATGAAGGTTACAAGTGTCCTAAAGACAGGTGATAAAAATCCAAAAATATTACAGATGTGCCATGTAGATGGATATCTGATTAAGGAATCAGAGCAGGCAGTTGAAAATGGAATCGAAGTATCGGGAGTCATTTCTGTAAAGGCAATTTATATTACCGGTGATGATGAGGCACCTTACGCTTGTATCACAGGAGATATTCCATTTGAATATAAGTTAGATATTCAGGGAATGAATGAGGAATGCTTCTATCAGGTTAATGCATGCATAGAACAGCTGAATGCAAATATGTCTGATGGAGAAGAAATAGAGATAAAGGCTGTATTATGTTTCCAGGCAATGGCTTTTGAGGGGGAAAAAGAACCTATGCTGAAAGATATTGCGATTCAGGAAGCAGATATGGAGAAACGTGGAAACCTTCCTGGTATGGTTGTATATATAGCAAAAGAGAATGATCATATCTGGAACGTAGGAAAGAAATATTATGTACCGATGAAATCCATTCGTGATGTAAATCATCTGACGAAAGACGAATTAAATAGTGGCGATAAAATTCTGGTTGTAAAAGAAATGTTATAAAAATGCATATGAACTAGAAAGAGACAACGTTGTAGCGAATATACCAACGTTGTCTCCTGTCTTTACGTGTATGATACTTTCATATCAATTAATCTGTTTCATTAGTATTGTTATCTTGTACCTTTTTAGATTCTGTAGCAGCCCAGTCATCAAATTTTTTCATGGTTGCTTCATAAGTACGCTTCGAAATATCAGGTAATTCACCACCCCATATTTGTTCTGCTTTCTTAAATCCTTTTTCGAAAGCATTTCTCATTTCTTCAATTTTATCAGGGTCTCCTCCACAAAGAGCCTTTGCAAAATCAAGGATTCTGTCTGAAGTCTGTGTTACACCCCAATAACCATTCTCTGCAATGTCTGCCTGTGCCTGAGCTTTTGTGGCTGCATCAACAGTAAAATTGCCACTTCGTAAGAAACTCCACATATCGTCAGCCGTTCCAATGGCATTTCCCTGCCCTAACATTAATTTTTCAACAAGACTTTTTAACTGTGATGTTCTCTGATCCGCATCAGATTTTAGTTTTTGAATCAATTCAGTATTTGTTTTATATTTTGTGGCGGTCTTTTTATCCGTATCGGCTGATTTTTTATAAACCACACCACTTTCTTTAACGGATTCTGATTCTGCTACATTTGCCCCTGAATTTGCATTACTGTCTGATGCTTTTTTTGCTGTATCCTTAACTGCACCTGATGCAGCATATTGATAAGCAGCAGTATTTGTAATTCCATTTACACTCATATCGCTATACCTCCTTGTATTATTGTTATCGGTTACTTTTAAGATAATGTTTAGTGGTAGCATTGCTTTTTAATAAAAAATTGTATATAATTAAGTACAATCTTATGTATACAATATGCAATATTGAATTCCGGAGGCAAGAATTTGGATACATTATTAATAAAGGCAATGGGAAAAATAAACCTTTCTTTGGATGTTCTAAGGAAAAGAGACGATGGATATCATGAAGTAAGAATGATCATGCAGACAGTTAATTTATATGACGAACTTCTAATCACGCAGAATCAAAATGGTAAAATTGAAATTAACTGTAACAAGAAGTGGCTTCCCTGCAATGAAAATAACCTGATTTATAAAGCTGCCAAGTTGTTACTTGATAGTGCAAATGAAAACAGAGGAGTTAAAATAGAGCTTACGAAAAAAATTCCGGTTGCAGCAGGGATGGCGGGAGGTAGTTCTGATGCAGCAGCCACCCTTGTTGGATTAAATAAATTTTTCAACTTAGGTTATTCTCTAGAAGAATTGAGAATATTAGGAGTGAAAATTGGGGCAGATGTTCCTTACTGCATTATGGGTGGGACTGCGCTTTCAGAAGGAATCGGAGAAATCCTAACGCCCCTGAAAGAAGCACCGGAGTGCTTTGTGGTTCTGGCAAAACCAGATATCAATGTCTCTACAAAATTTGTATATGAGAATCTACATGCAGATACCTTGAAGGTTCATCCTGATATCGATGGTATGGTTGAATCCATAAAGCGTGGAGATCTTAAGGCTATTGCTGATAAAATGGGGAATGTGCTTGAAACTGTGACTATTCAAAAATATCCGATTATCAGTAAGATGAAAGAATCCTTATTAATGGATGGTGCTATGAATTCATTAATGAGTGGAAGCGGTCCAACTGTGTTTGGATTATTTACGGATAAGAAGAGGGCTACTAATGCACTGAATCATTTAAAAAAACAGGGATTTGTGAAACAGGGATTCGTAACAACGCTAACCAGTAATACATGTACAATGGGGTAAAAGCTTAAAGAAAGGCGGGTTGTATCTATGGATGATTATATGCAGTCTACAATGGATGATTTCTTACCACTTCGCGATGTTGTCTTTAAAACACTTCGTCAGGCTATTTTGACCGGAGATTTAAAACCAGGTGAAAGACTGATGGAGATTCATCTTGCGAATAAGCTTGGGGTTTCGCGTACGCCAATCCGTGAAGCTATTCGGAAACTTGAATTAGAGGGTCTTGTTACAATGGTTCCAAGAAGAGGAGCCCAGGTAGCGCAGATTACGGAAAAAAGTTTGTCTGATGTACTTGAAGTACGTCGGGCATTAGATGAAATGGCTGTTGAACTGGCCTGCTTAAGAATTACAGATGAGGAAAAGGAAAAACTGAAAGAAGCGTGTGCTGACTTTGAAAAGGCAGTAGTAACAAGAGATATCAGAGCAATTGCGAAGGCAGATGTCGTTTTTCACGATATTATTTTCCAATCAACCGGAAATGAACGTTTGTCACAGTTGGTTAATAATCTTGCAGAACAGATGTACCGGTACCGTTATGAATATATAAAGGATGATAAACGACACGATGTGCTTGTAAACGAACATCGTAAGATTTACGATAGTATTCTTCAAGGCGATATTCCTTCAGCAAAAGAGGCAATTCGGGTGCATATTGAAAATCAGGAAAAATCAATCATCCACCAAATAAGACTGGAAAAAGAAAAATAATAGTATAAAATAGATTAGGAGTGTCAATCCTTTTTATGGAGGGATTGATATGAAAGACATAATATATACAATAATACTATCAATTATGACTTATACTTTTTTTGGACTAATTTATCCGGAATATGTATTACTGCCGGATACTTATGAATATATTGAGAATAGTTGTAATTTGGATGAGACAGATGCGATAAAAGATTTTTACAACATCTTAGGAGCTTCTTCGGGTGAACTAATCATAAAGTCGCAGCTACTTGAAACTCTTACAAAAAAGATTGATATGGAAGGAAAACATACATGTCAAACAGAGAAGAAAATGAATCAGAAAAAACAAATTGTACAGATAGAAGAGAAGCAGCCATAGGAGTATTTGATTCAGGTGTAGGTGGACTTACCGTTTTCAGAGAGATTATGCGCCAGATACCGAATGAAAAATTAATCTATTTTGGTGATACGGCAAGGGTTCCTTATGGAAATAAATCAAAAGAGACAGTTACGAAATTCTCCAGACAAATTGTACGGTTTTTACAAAAACAAAATATAAAGGCGATTGTAATAGCATGTAATACAGCAAGTGCATATGCCTTGGATGCCATAGAAAAGGAAATTAATGTTCCAATCATCGGAGTGGTGAAACCGGGAGCAAAGGTTGCTACAGAAACGACAAGGAATAAAAAGGTTGGTGTTATCGCAACCGCAGGTACGATTGGAAGTAAAATTTACACGGAATACATACAGGGCATAGATAGTGATATTCAGGTAATTGGGAAAGCATGTCCTCTTTTTGTACCACTCGTTGAGGAAGGATTACTGAAAGATCCGGTTACAGATGAAATAGCAATGCGTTATTTAAGCGAATTAAAAGACAGGAACATTGATACATTGATACTTGGCTGTACTCATTATCCACTCATACGCTCTACCATAGGAAGAATCATGGGAGAACAGGTTAATTTGGTTAATCCGGCTTATGAAACAGCAAGAGAGTTAAAAGAGCTTCTGGAATGCGAGAATTTATTAAATCCAAATACTCCGGGACTTGGAAGTAATCAATATCAGTTTTTTGTTTCAGATGCAGCCGAGAAATTTAAGACCTTTGCCAACTCCATATTAAAATATGGAATCCTGTCTGCAAAAATAATTAATATAGAAGAATATTAGGTGAAATGATATGACAAAGGATGTTTTGATATCAATCAGAGGTATGCAGTTTGAAAACAACCTCGATGGAGATAATATTGAAGTGATACAGCAAGGTCATTATTATCGCAGAAGTGGCATGCATTATCTTGTTTATGAAGAACCAATCGAAGGAACTGACAAGGTTAATAAGAATATGATCAAATTTGATGATAAACAAATGAGTGTTACCAAAAAGGGAATGGTAAACGTTGCGATGACTTTCTGTGAAAAAGAAAAGAATTTGACAAGTTATCGAACTCCATTTGGAAATATTATGATAGGGCTTGATACACACGATATTAGACTAAATGAAGGTGATAAGAAATTATCTTTGGAAGTATCATATTCCCTTGATGT
>CAZQTM010000008.1:7471-26988 GCA_964595855.1 uncultured Lachnospiraceae bacterium
GTAATATAGATTCCACTAACAACTGCCTTAACTTCCTTCTTAACAGGAACGCTTTCGAAAATCTTTTCATCACATACTAATGACATCACCTGTGGTCCGATTTTAGCCTTAACAATTGGTAACTTAGAACCACGCATAAGTTTTGGTGTCTGTGCGATAACAGCCTGTGGCAACCCGGATTCTTTTAGCTTCATCTTCTTTTTATCTATTATTAGCATAGATACGGTCTGTTTATTTGCATTAATCTGTTCCTGTTGCTCCGCCTGCTTTTTCTGAGTTTTCTTCCCCACAAAATATAAAGCAATAACTGCAACAATAAGAACGGCTAATATTACAAGCAATACGATTGTAACTGTGTTCAACTCATATGCCCTCCTTTAATTTGATAGCAGTGATATTTTATCATTTTTTTCGTACATACGCAAGAATATTGTTTGGTTCAAAACCATTATTATTACGAATCTCTGCATAAAGATAATAGATAGTAGCAAAATAAAATGTGGAGGAGATTCTATGGAGTTTTTGGAGACGGTTGTGAATGTAGAAAAATATATTCGTATATTAATACTACTGATTAATACCATTTTTGCTTTGATTATTGTTTTTGTTCAGAAGAAGGAACCAAAATCCATATGGGCATGGCTATTATTGCTTTATTTCATACCAATAATTGGATGTGTAATATATTTGTTTGCCGGTACGGATATGCATAAGAAAAAAATGTTTCGATTAAAGGAAATAAAGGACAGAATACACGAGGCAGTAGAAATACAGGAAGAAAAAGTATTAAATAAAAAATTTCCCCAAAACCATTCCGAATTGGAGGAATACGCAGATCTGATTCTCTACAATCTTCAAGCGGGAAGAAATGTTCTGACAGATCATAATAAAGTTACTATTTTTACAAATGGAAATGACAAATTTCAGTCCCTTTCAGAAGATTTAAAAAAAGCAAAAGAGAGTATTCATTTACAATATTATATTATTAAAGATGATGTTGTCTTTCAAAGAATTAAGGATATTCTGATACAGAAAGCAAAAGAAGGAGTGGAGGTCAGAATCCTTTATGATGGAATGGGATGCCGCGGTTTGTCGCAAAAGATGTTCAAGCCCCTGTATCAGGAAGGAATAAAAATTGCTGAGTTTTTCCCGCCAATTCTAAAGAGATTTCATTTAAGACTGAACTATCGTAATCATAGAAAAATTGTTGTAATAGATGGAAAGGTAGGATATATTGGGGGTTTTAATATTGGAAAAGAATATGTGGGACTTGATCAGAAGTTTGGTAATTGGCGAGATACCCACCTTAGAATAGAAGGATCAGCTGTTTTTTCTCTACAGCTTAGATTTTTATTGGATTATAATTATGCATCCAGAGAAAATGTAGAATTGACACACAAGTATCTGAAAAATGAGATTGTAAAAGACGAATATTCCATGATACAGGTGATATCCTGTGGTCCTGACTCAAAGGTTCCTATGATTCGAAATAATTACCTTCGTCTGATACATAAGGCCAAGAAAAAAATTATGATTCAGACACCCTATTTTGTACCGGATGAAGCAATTATCAGTGCATTATTAATTGCAGTTCAGTCAGGAATCGAAGTATTGATCATGATTCCTTGTAAACAGGATCATATGTTTGTATACTGGGCAAGTTATTTTTATATTGGTGAGCTAATTAAATCTGGTGCAAAATGTTATACCTACAATAACGGTTTTTTACATGCAAAAGGTATTATCGTCGATGATATCGTTTACTGCTATGGAACTGCCAATATGGATATTAGAAGCTTTTCTTTAAACTTCGAGGTTAATGTAGTTGTATATGGTAAAAAAGAAGCAAAAGAAATGATTGTTTTATTTGAGGAGGATTTGAAACAGTCTTCACAGATAACAAAAGATATTTATGATTCCCGTTCTTATATCATTCGTTTTAAGGAATTGGTTAGTCGTCTGTTAGCACCAATTTTGTAAGATTGCGGTAATTAAATGTGAAATAACTATGAAATACAAAATAAGGGTTTCAAGTATGTGTAAAATGTGGTATAAAAGTGTTATTGCGGTATGCGTTTATACTTATTATATAACTATTATTATATGCAATGTTATGATTCAACTTGCTCGTAGCGTAAGACCGTTAGACCTTAGGGAATAGAATGGAGAGAAAAATGAAAAAGATTTTAGTTACGCTGTTAACAATAGCTATGTCAGTGACAATGCTTGCCGGATGTGGCAAAAAGTATGATGATTCCAGTACGAATCTGAACGATATAGATATTGATAAGTATGTATTAGAACTGGGCGAATATAAAGGGCTTGATATTTCAGGTACAAAGGAAGTCATAACCGATGAGGGTGTAAATTCTTATATCGATTATATGCTTACAAACAGTAAAGTACCGGTTGAAGTAACCGGACGAGCTATTCAGAATGATGATGTTGCTAACATAGATTTTACTGGTAAAGTAGATGGAAAAGCCTTTGAAGGTGGAAGTGCACAGGCATATGATTTAACAATTGGCTCAGGAAGTTTTATTGCCGGTTTTGAAGAGGGACTGATTGGACTTAATACGGGGGATACAAAAGATTTAAATCTGACTTTTCCTAAGGATTATAGTAATAAGGATTTAGCAGGTAAAGCGGTTGTATTTAACGTTAAAGTTAATAAAATCAGTGAGCCAACCGTTCCAGTTTTGAATGATGAATATGTAAAGAGCCTTGGAATTAATGACTGCGAGAATGTGGATCAATTTAAAGTAGTTGTAAGACAATCTCTGGAGGGCAATGCAGAAACTGTTTATAATAATGATTTACAACAGAAGGCTGTAGAAGCTGTGATGTCAAAATGTAAATTTGCAGAAGATTCACCAAAGGGAGTCTTAGATTATTATAAAAAGATGATTAATGAAAATCTTGAGAATGAAGCAATTCAGATGGGAATGACCTTAGATGACTATATCTCAAAATATTATGGAATGACAACAGAAGAATATAATACAAAGGTAGAAGATGGTGCAAAAAGCTCAACGAAACAGTCAATGGTTTGCATGAAAATTGCAAGTCTTGAGAAATTAAAAATTACGGATAAAGAGTTAGATGAAGCAATCAATAAAAATTATGCTAATTTTGGTTTTGATTCAGCAGAAGCATATAAAGAAAACGGAAATCCTGAAGATTATAGAAACAGTCTGTTAATAAACAAAGTATTGCAGTTCCTTGTTGATAATGCAAAAGTAACAGCAGAAACGACTACAACAGAAGCAACTACAGCAGAATAAAAATAAATTGAGGGTGTGGATATGGAATTAACAAACATTAGGGAACTATATCGTGAGAAAGAAAAGTATATTGGCAAAGAAATCAACATAGGCGGATGGATTAGAGGAAATAGAGATTCTAAATCGTTTGGGTTTCTTGTTGTAAATGACGGTACCTTTTTTGAAACACTTCAAATTGTTTACTCGGATAAACTTGATAATTTTGCAGATATCTGCAAATTGAACATTGGTGCGGCTGTGGTTGCAAAAGGAATGATTGTAGCTACTCCAGATGCAAAACAACCGTTTGAGATGCAGGCACTTGAGATTTGCGTGGAAGGCGAATCAACTGCAGATTATCCTTTACAGAAAAAGAGACATACATTTGAATATTTAAGAACCATAACTCATCTGCGTGCAAGAACCAACACTTTTGAAGCCGTATTTAGAGTTCGTTCATTAGCAGCTTATGCAATTCATAAGTTTTTTCAGGAAAGAGATTTTGTATATGTCCATACTCCATTAATCACTGGCAGTGATTGTGAAGGAGCTGGTGAAATGTTCCAGGTAACAACGCTTGATTTGAATGATATTAAGAAAACAGAAGACGGAAAAGTAGATTTTTCACAGGACTTCTTTAATAAACCGACAAACCTTACCGTAAGTGGGCAGCTGAATGTAGAAACCTTTGCATTTGCTTTTAAAAATGTTTATACATTTGGTCCAACTTTCCGTGCAGAAAATTCCAATACAACACGTCATGCTGCTGAATTTTGGATGATTGAACCAGAGATTTGCTTTGCTGATTTAAAGGATGATATGATGTTAGCTGAAAGCATGTTAAAGTATGTTATCCGTTATGTTTTAGAGAATGCAAAAGAAGAGATGAATTTCTTTAATCAATTTGTTGACAAGGGATTGATTGAGAGATTAGAGAATGTTGTCAATTCTGACTTTGGACATGTTACTTATACAGAGGCAATCAACATCCTTGAGAAACATAATGATGAATTTGATTATAAGGTTTTCTGGGGCTGCGATCTGCAGACAGAACATGAAAGATATCTGACAGAGAAGGAATTTAAGCGTCCGGTATTTGTTACGGATTACCCAAAGGAAATCAAAGCCTTCTATATGAAATTAAATGAGGATGGAAAGACAGTTGCTGCTATGGACTGCCTGGTACCGGGTATCGGAGAAATCATCGGAGGTAGCCAGAGAGAGGATCATCTTGATTTATTGGAAGCACGTATGGACGAGCTTAAGTTAAATAAGGATGATTATGATTTTTATCTTGACCTTAGAAAATATGGTTCAGCACGTCATGCCGGTTTTGGACTTGGCTTTGAGAGATGCGTTATGTACCTTACAGGCATGGGAAATATAAGGGATGTCATCCCATTCCCAAGAACAGTTAATAATTGCGATTTATAATGACTTTTGTGTCCCTGGATAAGAAAAATTATCCGGGGATTTTTATGGTAAACAAAATTTGAGTATGATATACTGATTATGTTAATCAAATAACAAATATAAATTACGGAGATTTATATGAGAAGAAGGAGCATTAGAGTATTCATAACAGTCTTACTATGTATGAGCATTTCAATGAGTGCACAGGCAACTTCTATTTCTGAACTAAAGAAACAGAAAGCAGAAACACAGAAACAGTTAGACGGCGTGACCGGATCCATTTCAGGCTTAAATCAGCAAAAAAAAGGTATAACAGCAGATATCAATGAATTAGATGACCAACTCGTTGAAGTAATAGCAAGTGTCAGTATGATTGAAGATGAAATAGAGGAACTCGAGGAAAAGATAGAAGTAGCGAAAGCAGAATATGATGCTGCAAAGGCCAAGGAAGATGCTCAGTACGAGGCTATGAAAAAAAGAGTTAAATTTATGTATGAAAAGGGTGACCTCTCTTATGTACAGTTGTTAATGGAATCAAAAAATCTTTCTGATATGGTAAACAAAGCAGATTACATAGAAAAATTATATGAATATGATAGGAAGATGCTTTTAGAATATCAAAAAGCCAAAGAAGAAGTGGAGCAGGCTAAAATAAAACTGGAAGATGAACAGTCAGAGTTACTTACCAGTAAATATGAGCTTGATGAAGAAAAGAAAGAACTGGATAATATGCTTGCTGAGAAAAAAGCTCAGGTAGCCGACTTTGATACACAGCTTGCAAAAGCCAAACAAGAAGCAGCGGCATATAAAGCAAAGATAAAGCAGCAAAATAGTGAGATTAAGAAAATAGAAGCAGAAGAAGCAAGAAAGGCAGCAGCCGCCCAAAAAGCGAGTGGGTCTAATTCCGCCGCTATCATTAGTGGAGCAAATGGAAGTGCAAGCGGAAAAGAGGTTGCTTCCTATGCATGTAAGTTTGTAGGAAATCCATATGAAGCTGGTGGAACAAGCCTTACAGATGGTGCTGATTGTTCCGGATTTACCTACGCAGTATATCAGGCTTTTGGTTACAGTATCCCAAGAAATTCAACATCACAGAGAAATGCAGGAACCGGAGTCAATTATTCAGAGGCACAGCCGGGTGATATCATCTGTTATGCCGGTCATGTTGCACTTTATATTGGTGGCGGAAGAATTGTTCATGCCAGCACTCAGGCGACGGGAATTAAGTATGGAACTGCAACCTATAAAGAGATTCTTGCGGTCAGAAGAATAGTAAATTAGTAAAAATATTGGATTTTTATAATTTGTCTCAATTTACAGACATACAAACCTCTTTCTTATCATAAATATGTAAAAAAGCAAATCAAAGAGGTTTTCTTGAAGGATTATATAGAAGAAAGAGCAATAGAGATTGCCAACTATATTATTGAAAACAATGCAACGGTTAGACAGACCGCAAAGATGTTTGGAATCAGCAAAAGTACTGTACATAAAGATGTAATGAAATGGAACGGTTAATCGAATCGAAGATATAGCATAAATATTCTAAGTTTATCTTTATCAATAGAAAAGGAGTGTCACTCCATAGATGATCTTATCAAAAATCACTTATGGAGCGACGCTCCTTTATTTTTTGCTCTATTTATTAATTTATTACATTCTCTTCCAACATGAAGGCTTCAGCAAGATTAGCATTGGGAAAAGCTCAAGTCTGCCAGCCAGCATATCAAACATCATTACAAATTTCGAAAAATCCGAAAAGATGGAATAATTTTGAGTAGGTCCTACAAGATCCATGCCCGGTCCAATATTATTCAGAGTTGCTGCTACTGCAGTAAAATTGGTGGTAAAACTTAGTTCATCAACACCGATTAATAACACTGAAATAAAAAGAATACAAAAATATACGGCAATAAATACATTGGTAGAACGAACAACCTCATGTGGAATAGGATGGTCATCAATACGAATTTTCCTAACTTCTCTTGGATGTGTCATTAAAGAAAGTTCTTTTCGAATTGTCTTAAAAAGGATTACAATTCGGGATACCTTAATTCCTCCTCCGGTACTTCCGGCACAGGCACCGATAAACATTAATAAAATTAAAATCGTTTTAGAAAATTGCGGCCATAAATCAAAGTCATATGTTGCATATCCGGTGGTGGTAATAATTGACCCAACCTGGAAAAATATATGTCGTAATTGTTCACTACTGACGGAATAGATTTCCCTTGTATCAATACATAAAAGTAAAACTGCAGTGGCAATGATGATAAAATACCAGCGGACTTCTTCCATTTTAAAGGCACTTTTGAATTTCTTCGTGATAATAAAAAAGTATGCTGCATAATTCACACCACTCGCTATCATAAATATGGTAACAATATTTTGCAGTATCGGACTATAGCTGGCCATACTGTCATTTTTAATTCCAAAACCACCGGTTCCTACTGTTCCGAAAGTTATTGTCATGGCTTCAAACATTGGCATACCAAAAATATAGAGCAAAGCAATTTCTATGATGGTAATGGCGATATAGATTCCATATAGAATCTTTGCCGTGTCTTTTACATGCGGAACCAGTTTGTCTACAGATGGCCCCGGACTTTCTGCTTTCATCAGGTTCATGGTAGAACTTCCGGTGAGCGGCAGAATTGCCATTATGAAAACAAGTACGCCCATACCACCAATCCAGTGGGAAAAACTTCTCCAGAACAGACCGGAATGACTAAGTGCCTCTACATTCGTAAGTATGCTTGCCCCGGTGGTCGTAAATCCGGATACCATTTCGAAAAGTGCATCTACATAAGAAGGAATATCTCCGGTCAGAACAAAAGGAATAGCCCCGAATACGCTTAAGAATATCCAGCTTAAGGCAACGCTGGCAAACCCTTCTCTTGTGTAGAGCTTCATATTCTCGCTCTTTTTTCTGGTAAAAAAGATCCCAAGTACAAAACATATGATAGAAACAATTAGATAATATTGAAACTGATTTTCATGGTATATAATGCTGACTAAGGTTGGAAGTAAAAGAAACAATCCCTCAAATTTCAGCACATATCCTATAATAAAGCGTACAACTGAATAATTCATAATTTTAATTCCTTAGTATTTCTTTGATATCGGACATGCGGTAAACAGCTAAAACAATAACAGAATCATTAACCTGAAGGGTATCCTGCCCAGATGGTATAATAACCTCTCCATTCCTGTATATACTGCAGATTAAAGTATTTTTCTTGAATTTCAGGTTTTTAAGTGGAACATCAGTAATGGCCGAGTGTTCCTTGATAATAAATTCCAAAGCTTCTGTTTTGCCATCATCTAAGGTATATAGATTTTCAACATTACTCTCATCTGAAGTATTTAATGAACGCACATAACGTGTAATGTGATCAGCCATTATGATTCGCGGGTTCACGACACAATCTAAGTGCAGCTCATTAATAACGGAGGCAAAATTTATCCGGTTAATCTTTGTAATAATTTTTGCTGAAGAATTCTTTCTGGCATATAAGGTGACAAGAATGTTCTCTTCATCAAGGCCGGTAAGAACTGCAAATCCCTGCATTTTCATCAGCCCTTCCTGATCAAGAATACTCCGGTCTGTTGCATCTCCACATATTATGGTAGCCTTTGGCAATAATTCGGTAAGCTGTTCACATCTGGATCTGTCAAGCTCAATAATGGTTACGTCAATTCCGGATCTAAGGAGGCTACGCGCAAGATAATATGATATTTTTCCACCGCCGGCAATCATTGCATTTTTGATTTGATTAGTCATAAGACCAAGCTTTCTGAAAAAGTCCACTGCATCCTGACGTTTTCCTATTATGGAAACCGTGTCATTTTCCTGAAAAACGAAATCACCATTTGGAATGATTAGCTTGTCATTCCGTAAAACGGCAATAACTAATATATTTTTATTTATTTTTGCACGGATATTAGTGACCTGTTCACCATTTAAAGGCGACTGATTAGAAATTCGAAAGTGCAATAGCTCCACATTGCCATTGGCAAAGGGATCTATTTTGATTACGGAAGGAAACTGAAATATACGCGAAATTTCATCAGCAGTCTCGTATTCGGGATTAATAATCATGGCAAGCTCAAACTCATTTTTGAAAAACTCGATTTCCTTACTGTAAATAGGGTTTCTGACTCGAGCGATGGTATGACACTGCCCTGTTTTTTTTGCAATCAGACAGCATAATAGATTCTGTTCATCCGAACCCGTGACGGCTATTAGAAGATCTGTATTGATAATATCTGCATCCATTAATATCTGGTAACTCATACCATTACCAACAATACCCATTACATCCAAGTCTTCTTTTACCTTGTCAATTCTATTCTGTTGTTCGTCTATTACCATAATATCATGGTCTTCCTTACTTAATTGTTCAACCAGGGTATATCCGACTTTTCCACAGCCTACGATAATTATTTTCATCGGTGTAAAATCCTCCATGAGATATATACTTTGAAGTATATCAGATTTATAAAAATATACCATATATTAAGAAATGTTTTTTATTTATAAATTCAAATATAATCATAAGAAATAAAAATTATACATATGAATGAAAAAAAGGACAAGGTGAATCATGGAATGACTAAGAGACAAAATTTAAATTTTATATTCCATAATCCCAATACACCGGCAGAATCAGAGAAAATACTAAGCGGATGGTTAGTGAACATATGTATCCCTTTAGTGGAACAATTACTTACAACAGATAGAACAGAACAGAACAGGGAAGGGAATGACGACGATGTAGAAAAAAATACAATTAGATTATGATGGGAAGGAATCGGGTTATGAATGTTGTTGCTTACTGTCGTGTCTCAACAGATAAATCTGACCAGTTAAATAGTTTGGAGACACAAAAAGATTTTTTTGAATCATATTGTGAAAGAAATGGGCTTGTCTTAATCCATACTTATGCAGACGAGGGTATTTCAGGTACCAAAACAAAAAATAGAACTGAGTTCTTACAAATGATGCGTGATGCGAGGAAGGGTTTATTTGAACAGATAATCGTAAAGGATGTTTCGAGACTCGCACGTAATACGGTCGACCTTCTACAAAGTGTCCGAACGTTGAAATCGATGAACATTGACACAGTATTTATCACTTCAGATATGAAATCAATGGGAAATTCAGAATTTGTTCTTACTTTAATGGGAGCTATGGCACAGGAAGAGTCTTCAAATACTTCAAAGCGTGTCAAATTTGGGAAAAGAGAGAATGCAAAAAAGGGAAGAGTTCCAAATATTGTTTATGGTTACGATAAAACTCCGGGTGATTACTTTAACCTTAAAATAAATCAGTCGGAGGAAAAAGTAATCAAACAAATTTTCAACTGGTATACAGAAGAGGGATATGGAGCAGCGAAGATTGCCTCTATGCTGAATGAGAAAAATATAAAAACGAAGCGAAATTGTATATGGTCTCAAAATGCGATTGGACGAATTCTGAAAAATCCCATATATATGGGCGTACTAATAAATGGAAAAGAAGAAATCATAGATTTTCTAACAGGCACTAGAAAAGAAAATGATAAAGAGAATTGGATCGTAGTAGAAAGACAACAGCTTATTATAATAGAAGAAAAACAGTTTCAAAAGGCCCAAAGCATCTTGAAGGACAGAAAGGAATCATTCCATATAAATGGGGAACGACAAAGTAATAAGTATTTGTTTAGTACTTTAATAAAATGCGAGGAGTGTGGGTATTCGTTTCGCAGGGTGGAGAGGGTCTACAAAAATAAATTTACATACTGGGTGTGCAACGGACATAATGAGAATGGTGCTGAGTGCTGTGAAAATAAAATAAAAATTCCAGAAGAGGATATAGAAAGGGCAATCAGGGAATATATAGCAAAACTGGTGCTAGAAAAAGAAAAAATTGGAAAAAAAATAGCAGATGAAATGGAGCGTCAATATAAAGAGAAAAGCAAAAATGCCGGATATGAAAGAGAACTAAAGAAAAACATCAGCAAACTAATAAAAAATAAGGATAAATTAACCCAGATGTATCTTGATGATTTAATTTCAAATAAAGAGTTAAGAGAAAAAGTAAAGGATATCAACGAACAGCTTATTTATAATCAAAATGAACTGAAACTTGTTTTATCTGATGAAAATAGAGTCGGGCAAACAGAAAAAATGATACAGGATACATATAACGGTATCGAGAATATCTTTAATGAGGTAAAAATGACAAATTCACAATTGAAAGAGGTAATACGACAGATTCTTGTTAAAAAAGATGGTACAATCAACATCTATTTAAAGCTTTATCATGATATCGGTTTAGAAGAAAATTTGATTACTTCAAACCTTATTACCCGGGAAAATTGTTCCAAATGATGTCATCTGTACATAAAGATGTTACAGAGCGATTAGCTCAGATCAATCCAACCCTTGCAAAGGAAGCCCGTAAGGTATTGGATATCAACAAATCGGAACGTCATATTAGGGGTGGGCTTGCTACAAAAGAAAAATATTTACACCAACACAATAAATAAAAGTAATAATGAAAAAGCAGACATATTCATTCAGCAAGAAATGATATGTCTACTTTTTTGCTTACATTGGGCAATTATGCTATTTGCTAGCTATTAATAAGTGTTAATTCATTTCGTTTGTGCAAATTGTTACATTTGTTTCACAGTGATATATTTATTATGTTCAAAACGGTTATTTTTATGTTCTATTTTTTATATACTTATATAAGAAGTGAACAACATAATAGCAATAATTGATAAATAGATAGCAACTTTTTCGTATCACTAAAGAACTAATTTTGATATTCTATTCATAGAACATTAACAATTCGTTTAAAATTTGTATATATTTAAAGGTAGCAGACAATATGACGAGAGAAGAAGCAAAGCAAAAAGCAACATTACTAGTTAATCAAATGTCTATTGAGGAAGCAGCATCACAGTTAAGATACGATGCACCTGCGATTGAAAGTTTACATGTACCGGAATATAACTGGTGGAATGAGGGACTTCATGGGGTGGCAAGAGCTGGCACTGCTACAGTATTTCCACAAGCAATTGGACTTGCTGCAACTTTTGATGAAGAATTATTACATAAAATTGCAGACGTCATTTCAACAGAAGGACGTGCAAAATACAACGAGTACAGCAAGCATGAAGACAGGGATATTTACAAGGGACTGACATTTTGGTCACCTAACATTAATATTTTCCGTGATCCCAGATGGGGGCGCGGACATGAGACTTATGGAGAGGATCCATACCTTACAGGTAAATTAGGAGTTTCTTTTATACATGGCCTTCAGGGCACAGATGATGGAATACCATATATGAAAGTTGCAGCATGTGCAAAACACTTCGCTGTACATTCCGGCCCAGAAGAACTAAGACATTTTTTTGATTCACAAGTTGATAAAAAAGATCTTTGGGAGACATATTTACCTGCTTTTGAAATGTGTGTAAAAGATGGTGATGTTGAAGCAGTAATGGGTGCATATAACAGAACAAATGGAGAACCCTGTTGCGCCAACAAACCACTTATGAAAGATATACTTCGCGATAAATGGAAATTTGAAGGACACTATGTTTCAGACTGCTGGGCAGTAAGAGATTTCCATGAGCATCATCATGTTACAGATACACCGGAAGACTCTGCAGCACTTGCATTGAATTTAGGATGCGACTTAAACTGCGGTTGTACTTACCAAAAAGTGATGAATGCATACCTACAGGGTAAAGTAAGCGAAGATACCATTAGAAACGCAGCGGTTCGCTTGTTTACTACAAGATATTTACTTGGAATGTTTGAAAATACACCTTACGACAACATTCCATATGAAGTAGTAGAATGCAAAGAACATTTACAGGTTGCTAAAAGAGCACAAGAGGAAAGCATTGTTCTTTTAAAGAACGATGGAATCCTACCTATCAATAGAGACACAGTAAAAACGGTCGGTGTAATCGGACCAAATGCAAACAGCAGATTATCCTTAATAGGTAATTATTACGGAACATCTTCAAGATATATAACTGTTTTGGAAGGTATTCAGAATGTAGCCGGAGAGGACATCAGAGTCCTTTACAGTGAAGGCTGTGATTTAAGCAGAGAGCAAGTTGGTAATCTTTCAAGAGCGAATCAATATTTGTCAGAGGCTAAGTCAGTAGCAGAACATTCAGATTTAGTAATCCTGTGTCTTGGACTTGATGAGACATTAGAGGGTGAAGAGGGAGACGAAGGAAACGATTATAAATCAGGAGATAAGAAGGATTTAGAGTTACCAAAGTCTCAACTTAATTTACTAGATGCTATAATCGAAACGAAAAAGCCATTTGTCGTATGTATGATGGCAGGAAGTTCGATTAACATGAAAAAAATATCAGAGTATGCAAAAGGTATTCTGCAGACCTGGTATCCTGGCGCCAGAGGCGGTCAGACTGTAGCAGATATATTGTTTGGTAATATTTCTCCAAGTGGGAAACTACCAATTACATTATATAAAGATTTAGAAGGGTTCCCTGAATTTACAGATTATTGTATGAAGGGACGTACGTACCGTTACATTGAGAAAGAACCACTTTATCCCTTTGGATATGGTCTTACTTACGGAAAGACAAAGATACTGAGTGTATCAGAACTTACAGGCAATTATCAAGATGCGGTAAGAAATGGTATACATATAGCTACTCAGGTTGAGAATGAATCAGATATTTCAGTATCACAGGTGGTTCAGGTGTATACAAAAGTAACGGGAAGCACAAATGAAGTAAGAAATACTCATCTTTGTGGATTTAAGAGGATTTTCTTAAAACCTCATGAATTCATGGAAGTACAAATGGATATCGCTCCGGATGCTTTTTTCACAATAAATAAAGAAGGTGAAAAAGTTGCAGATGGTGATGGAGCATTTCTATATGTAGGGTTCGGACAGCCGGATAGACGAACAGAGGAGCTAACAGGAGAAGTACCTGTTACCCTAAAATTATAAAGTATGTGGGTAATGTCATATTATGTACCGGCATAATATTTGACATAGATTTTTCAAATAAAGAAGGAGGATTTTTTATGAAACGTTTTTTGTCACTTGCTCTTAGCCTTATCCTTGTTTTATCATTAGCAGGATGCGGAAGCCAGAGCACAAGCGGAGCATCAGAATCAACAGCTCCAGCAGAAACAGTAGCAGCTACAGAGGAATCTACAGCAGCAGCAGTAGCAGAAGGGGATAACGTAATTAATGTTTACGCATTCACCGAAGAAGTTCCAGGAATGATTGATAAGTTCATCGCAACTCATCCAGATTTCCCTTACACAATGAAGAAAACTGTTGTAGCAACAACAGATGGCGCTTATCAGCCAGCACTTGACCAGGCTTTAGCAGCTGGTGGAGCAGATGCACCTGATATCTACTGTGCAGAATCAGCATTCGTGTTAAAATATACACAGGGTGATGCTTCTCAGTATGCAGCTCCTTACAAGGATTTAGGAATTGATGTTGATAACGAAGTTAAAGCAGCTGATATCGCTAAGTATACAGTAGATATCGGAACAAATCCTAACGGTGATTTAGTAGGACTTGGATATCAGGCAACTGGTGGTGCTTTCATTTATCGTCGTTCAATCGCTAAAGATGTTTGGGGAACAGATGATCCAGCTGAAATTGCTAAAAAAGTAGGACCAGGATGGGATCAGTTCTTTAAAGCAGCAGATGAATTAAAAGCTAAAGGTTATGGTATTGTTTCCGGTGATGGCGATATCTGGCATGCAGTTGAAAACAGCTCTCCTACAGGTTGGGTAGTTGATGGCGCACTTAACATCGATCCTAAACGTGAAGAGTTCTTAGACCTTTCTAAGAAATTAAAAGATGGTGATTTACACAATGATACACAGGATTGGCAGGATGCTTGGTTTGCTGATATGAAGGGTGAAGGTCCAAAACAGATTTTTGGTTTCTTTGGTCCAGCTTGGTTAATCAACTACACACTTGCTCCAAACTGCGGTGGTGAAAAAGTTGGTGAAGGCACATACGGTGATTGGGCAATTTGCGAACCTCCAATTGGTTTCTTCTGGGGTGGTACATGGTTATTAGCTAACAAAGATTCAGCAAAGAAAGAAGCTGTTGGACAGATTCTTGATTGGATTACACTTAACTGTACAGAAGATGGTCTTCAGTATATGTGGGCAAACGGAACCTTAAATGGTGAAGGTGGTACAAAGGATGCAGTTGCATCAGGTACTGTAATGAGCATGTCTGATGGTAAATTAGACTTCCTTGGCGGACAGAATATGTTTGATGTATTCGTTCCAGCTAACCAGTTTGCAAATGGTAAAAACTTAACACAGTATGATGAAACAATTAATATGTATTGGCGTGATCAGGTTCGTCAGTACACATCAGGAGCAAAATCTCGTGATGAAGCAATTGAAGGACTTAAACAGCAGGTAGCTGATAATCTTGATCTTGCTAACTAATAAGAGATAGTTTTTGGGATAGGCGTGGAGATTACTATCTGCCGCCTATCTCTTTTGAATGTAATAGAATATTTCGGAGGGTGAATGGCAATGAAAAGAAAGAAAACAGGATACGCTAGATATGGATATATTTTTAGCATTCCCTTTGTGTTAGCCTATTTGATATTTTCTTTATATCCTACATTCTATACTGCAGTTTTAGGATTTACGGATTGTAAAGGATTGGGAAATACATCTTTTCATATATTAGACGAACCGTTTAAAAATTTTGTTACCGTTCTTAATAATGCATCATTTCAGATTTCCCTTAAAAATACAGTTGGAATCTGGATTGCAAACTTTATTCCACAGATATTGTTAGCATTATTATTGACAGCATGGTTTACTAATAATAGAAAAAAGATAAAAGGTCAGGGATTTTTTAAAGTAATTTTTTATATGCCTAATATAATTACAGCAGCTACTGTTGCTATATTATTTTTCTCGTTTTTTGGATACCCAATGGGTCCTATTAACGATTTAGCACAAAGATTTGGCTTTATTGAAAAGCCATATTATTATTTTGCGAATAAAACTGTTGCCAGAGGTACTGTAGCCTTTATTCAATTCTGGATGTGGTATGGATATACCATGATTATTTTGATATCCGGTGTTTTGGGTATTAGTCCGGAATTATATGAATCTGCAGAAATTGATGGAGCAAATGGTGTACAGAAGTTTTTCTTTATAACCATACCAAATTTGAATACAATCCTTATATTTACCATGATTACAAGTATGATTGGTGGATTAAATATGTTTGATATACCTAAGTTATTAGTCAATGGTACAGGTGGTGGACCGGATAATGCGACACTTACAACAAGTGTATTCATTTACAATCAGGCATTTGCTGGAAGCTATATGTATAACAGGGCTGCGGCTGCAAGTATGATTATGTTTATTATCATAGCGATTTGTTCCGCGTTTGTTTTCTATCTGATGCGTGATAAATATGAAGCAAAAGAAAGAAAAGAAAACAAGAAGAATGAAAAAGCATTAAGAAAAGCGCAGAAGGAGGCATCCGTATGAAAAAGAAATCAGCAGGAGAAATAACATATAAGGTTATTATCTATATCGTATGCATCTTTCTTACTATTTTAAGTATAATGCCGTTCTGGATTATGATTGTGAATTCAACCCGTAGTACAACTCAAATTCAGCAACATGCAGTGTCATTAATACCTTCCACATTTTTCTTAAATAACGTTAAGGTTCTAACCGGAAAAAGCTTTAATGCAATGGTCGGTTTTATGAACTCATGTATTATTTCAGTGGGCGGTACCTTATGTGCAGTATATTTTTCAACATTAACAGCTTATGCAATTGTTGTTTATAATTGGAAAGCACGTAATGCATTTTTCGGCTTTATTTTAGCTATTATGATGATACCTGCACAGGTTACATCAATTGGTTTTTACCAGTTTATGTATCAGATAGGTTTGACAAACAATTTCCTCGCATTAATTCTTCCGAATATTGCAGCACCTGCAATGGTGTTCTTTATGAGGCAGTATATGGTTCCAACATTGGCAATCGATATTCTGAACGCGGCAAGAATTGATGGAGCTGGTGAATTTTATATCTTTAATAAAATTGTTTTACCTATTATGAAACCAGCTATCGCAACACAGGCTATCTTCACATTTGTAACAACATGGAATAACTTATTCTTACCATTAATTCTATTAACGGATAACAATAAGTATACCATGCCAATCATGGTAAGTTTATTAAGAGGTGATATATATAAAACAGAATATGGTGCAATATATCTGGGCTTGATGCTCACGGTATTACCATTATTCGTAGTGTATTTCTTATTGTCTAAATACATTATCGCCGGTGTAGCACTGGGCGGTGTTAAAGGATAATTACAAAAATTGACATTCTCTCTACTTTCTGAAATGATTGGAGAAGGGACATTACATGAAAATGTATTGTCCCTTCTCTTTTTTGTTATAAACTTTTTAATAAATACTTTGCTGTAATGGTTTTCCCTTTTTCAATCATTTCTTGAGGAGTTCCGGTAAATACGACCTCGCCACCATTCTTACCACCATCCGGACCAATATCAATAATGTAGTCAGCCTGTTTTACCACATCTAGATTATGTTCAATGATGATAACGGTATTTCCCTTCTGAACAAAGCGGTTAAACAGTAACATTAGTTTATCGACATCTGAAGCATGAAGTCCGGTAGTTGGTTCGTCAAATAAATATATGTTACCTTTATGGTTTAAATACTTTGCTAATTTTAACCGTTGTCGTTCTCCACCGGATAAGGTAGAGGCAGGTTGTCCAAGCGTAAGATAGGATAGCCCGACATCATTCAGTGCATGAAGTGATTTATTAATTTTACCTTCTGTAAAGAATTGCAAAGCTTCTTCTACAGACATTTCAAGAACATCCATAATTGATTTCCCATTGTACAGATAGGAGAGTGCTTGTTTGCTATAACGTTTTCCGCCACACTCTTCACATTCGGTGATAACAGGATCCATAAATACTAACTCTGTTATAATGACACCTTTACCGCTACATGCAGGACATGCTCCGGCTGAGTTAAAGCTGAATAGAGAAGCATCAACATGATTTTCCTTTGCAAAGAGCTTTCTGATGTCATCAAAGAAACCAAGAAAGGTTGCAGGCATGGAACGATTTGTAGCTGTTATCGGAGACTGATCAATTAAAATAATGCGCTCATTATAAGTCTGTGCAAATACATCATTAAAAAGAGAACTCTTTCCGGAACCGGCAACACCGGTAACCACAGTTAATATATTGAGAGGCACATCAACATCAACATTTTTCAGGTTATGTAAGGATGCGTTCCGGATAGGCAGAAACTCTTTAGGTATTCTTGGACTACTCTTAATTGGAGTAATGTGCTTCATTGCATTACCAGTAAGCGTATCTGATAATAACAGATTTTCATACGTACCTTGAAAGAGAATCGTTCCACCGTGTTTTCCGGCTAAAGGTCCCACATCAATGACTTCATCTGCAATCTTAATAATATCTCGGTCATGTTCTACAACCAAAACCGTATTTCCTTTGTCCCTGAGTGACTGTAATAACATTGTCATACGATGTACATCGCGTGGGTGTAATCCGGTACTTGGCTCATCAAAAATATAAGTCATACCCGTTAAAGAACTTCCCATATATCTGACAAGTTTTAGACGCTGTGCCTCACCACCGGATAACGTCGAGGATTCACGATTCAAATGAAGATAAGGTAGTCCAATATCAATCATTCTGGTTAATGATTCACAGAGTGAATGGACCATAGTCTGTGCCCTAAGATCTGTAATTCGAGATAGCACCTCTCTTAACGTTACAAATTCCATTTCACACATATCAGCAATGGTATATCCATTAATATAGCAACCCAAAGCCTCTTTAGATAAACGTTTACCGTGACACTCCGGACATATTTTTTGCATTACAATCTCTGCAGAACGTTTATTAGTGGAATCACTCATCACTGAAAGATCACGCTTCAGATATAATCTGGTGAATTGATTATATAATCCTTCCACATGCTTATTAACTTTTTCTCCGCCCTTTTCGTTAGCTCCGTAAAGTAATAAGTTACGTTCATTTTCACTGTAGTCCTTTAACTTTTTATTATTGTCAAATAAACCACTGTTTGCATACTGTTCCCAATACCAGTTACCCGGATTAAATAAAGAAGCATTGACCATTCCTTCATTCCAGGACTTATCTTCTATTAATAACAGATCCATATTGATTTCCGTTACTTTTCCTATTCCGGAACATTTTTTACACATTCCATTCGGATCATTAAAGGAAAAATAACTGGCTGTTCCAACATAAGGAGCACCTATCCTGCTAAAAAGTAAACGAAGAGCAGAATACATATCAGAAATTGTTCCAACGGTTGAACGTACATTACCACCTAGCCTGGACTGATCAATGATTACGGAAGCAGTAAGATTGTCAATCAGCTCAACTGCCGGTTTCTCATACTTCGGTAAACGTCCTCTTATAAATGCGGAATAGGTTTCATTCATCTGCCTCTGACTTTCCGCTGCAATCGTATCAAACACAATACTGGACTTACCAGAACCCGATACTCCGGTAAACACAACAATCTTTTCCTTCGGAATCGTTAACGAGATGTGCTTCAAATTGTTCTGCGTCAGTCCCTTAATTATAATCTCATTATCCTTACTCATTCTTTCTGTCCTTTCCAATTATTTACAGTTACTTTATTACTTATAAACTCCATATTTATAATAGTCAACATACAAATTTGCTATTTTTAGAAAAAAATACCTGTATCACAAAAAGCA
>CAZQTM010000009.1:0-5311 GCA_964595855.1 uncultured Lachnospiraceae bacterium
GATGAATAAAATAATAAAAACTAAAACAATAATAGAGGAAGATTCCTCTTCCTCTATTATTATTTTTAAATTGTATACTATTTACGAACTAAATATTTTCTCATATCTATAGCACATGCAACAAGAATGATTAAGCCTTTGATAATATATTGTAGATTCTGGTTGATGGATAAGAAATTCAGTGCAACGAAGATAATACGTAAGAGGAATACCCCTAAAACAACACCTCTTATTTTACCAGTACCACCTACAAAAGATACACCACCAATAACACAGGCTGCAATTGCATCACTCTCGTAGTTAAGTCCCGTATTAGCTGTATTAGATCCAATACGTGCTGCTTCAATAAAACCCGTAATACCATACATACAACCAGCCAGTGTATGAACCAATATGGTTGTTCTCATTACATTAACACCTGATACATTTGCCGCTTCAGGATTAGAACCTACTGCAAACATGTTCTTTCCAAAGGATGTCTTATTCCAGACAAACCACATAAAGATAACAATTACTACTGCATACCATACATAATTGGGTATCGTAACTCCCTTAAAGGATACAAAACTTCCTGTTACAAAGTTTTTGAATGATTCATCCAGGCCGGAAAGTGGCTGTCCGTTATTACCATTTACCATTATATACACTAAAAGAACTCCGTATACAATTAACTGGGTTGCCAATGTTACAATAAATGGATGTAATTTGAATTTAGCGACGAAAAATCCGTTAATCCATCCTACAATGCCTCCGACAATAATAACCATCAGAATAACCAATGGAATCGGCATAACTGGCAGATTCGGAAACATCTTTGTTGCATAACTAACCGATTGAAGCAGAGATGCTGAGATACAGGCTGTAAGTCCTACCACACGGCCTGCTGAAAGGTCAGTACCGGTCAAAACGATACAACCTGCAATTCCACATGCAATTGGGATATTTGCAGCAGATAGAGAAACAATATTAATGATTGAACTAGTAGAAAGAAATCTATGATTCTGTATATAAGTATAAATAATTGCGATAAACAGTAAAATATATAACGCATTATTAATGAGTGATTCCTTTAATAATGTTTTTTTATCTTGTTTATTTAATAAACGATAGTTTGAATAACGTGTTTTCATATTGGCAATTGCTTTCATTTTCAAGCTGCCTCCTTATACATATTTTGCTGCAAGAGTCATAATTTCTTCCTGTGTGGTGTTTTTTGCATCTACTTCACCAGCTAATCTTCCAGCAGACATAACAAGAATTCGGTCACAAACTCCCAATAATTCCGGCATTTCCGAAGATACCATAATAACTACTTTTCCTCTGTTCGCTAAATCAAGTATTAACTGATAAATTTCATATTTAGCACCAACATCAATGCCTCTTGTGGGTTCATCAAGTAGCAGTACTTCGGGACCTGTTAACAACCATCTTCCAAGAATGACTTTTTGTTGATTTCCACCTGATAAGGATCTTATTTTTGTTTCCTGTGTTGGAGTTTTGGTATGCATTGCATTAATAGACCATTGTGTGTCGGCCCTCATTGTCTTTTCACTTAACAGTCCAAATTTCTTATGCTTTTTCAAACTGGAAATAACCGTATTCTCGCGAATGTTTAAGATACTGAAAATACCTGTTGCTCTTCTTTCCTCTGTAAGAAGTGCAAAACCATTTATAATGGATTCTTTTGCATTACGGTTCAGAACCTTCTTACCATCCAATATAATGTCACCACTCTTCCTTGTAGCTATGCCAAACAGATTTTCCAAGGTTTCTGTCCGACCACTGCCATCAAGTCCTGCAAGTCCAACAATTTCTCCTTTTCTGACATGAAAAGAAACATCTTTTAAAAGTGAATGCTGTGCTGTCAAATTGCTAACTTCCAGTGCAATCTCTCCCGGCTTATTTTCTTTTGGGGGGAATTGATTATTCAATTCTCTTCCTACCATCAGTTTTATAATTTCATCCATTGTAAGTTCTTCACTTGGTTTTGTTGCAATCCATGTTCCGTCACGCATGATAGTTACTTCATCCGAAATTTTTAAGATTTCAGCCATCTTATGCGAAATATATATAATTCCACAGCCTCTGTCACGTAACATATTTATTATTTTAAATAAGTGTTCTACCTCTTCTTCTGTAAGGGATGAAGTAGGTTCATCAAACACAATTACCTTCGAATTAAAAGAAACCGCCTTTGCAATTTCGACCATTTGTCTTTGTGATACCGGCATCGTAGACATGATTTTTTTAGGATCTATATCAATATCTAATTCTTCAAACACCTTTTTTGTATCATTATATATCTTTTTTTCATTCACAATTACCCCACCAATTTTGGGATAACGCCCAAGCCAAATATTATCCATTACATTTCTCTTTAATGCCTGGTTTAGTTCCTGGTGTACCATTGCCACACCATTATCTAATGCTTCTTTTGAGTTTTTGAAATTAACCTCTTTTCCTTCTAACATAATCTGTCCGGCATCTTTTGCATACATTCCAAACAGACATTTCATCAGAGTCGATTTCCCTGCTCCATTTTCGCCCATCAGCGCATGGACAGTCCCTCTTTTTACCGTCAAAGAAACATGATCTAATGCTTTAACGCCCGGAAACTCTTTGCAGATATCATTCATCTGTAAAAGAATATTATGTTCCATATTACCATCCTCCTTCTCACAAAATAAAAAACAATGAGACTAAGTAAATTATCATCAGCCACAAATTGTTCATTGATTTCATTAGAAAAGCCGGCCGCCACATAATAGTGGCTGGCCTGCCTTTTAGATTAATTAATCATTCTCCTGTGTATGCTGCATAAGGGATATAAATTTTATTTGATACCTTGTCTGAAATAATATAGTTATCTGTTGCATCCATCAATGCTTTTCCTGATGCTGCATTGGATGTTAAGAATGCGATACAATCTGCCATTCCTTGTGCATCCTGTTTAATTGTTCCTGTCATCTTTTTATCTGCAATTAATTGTTTTGCAGCGTCTGTTGCATCAACACCGAATACTGGAATTGTTGTACATTCAGCTGTTCCAAGGTTATAACCTTTGTCATTTAATGCTGAAATAGCACCTTCAGCCATTCCATCGTTATTACAAATAACAAGTTCGATCATATTATTATTACCTTCATTGAACTGAGAAAGGTTTGTTGTCATATAGTTGTTCGCTGCTGTTGCAGACCAGTTACCATCCTGATCAACCTGGAAGCCGTCAGAATTTGAAGAATCAAAGTATACTAGTGCTTCTTTTTTGTTTTCTGCTAACACTTTATTTGCATCCTCTACTGCATACTGCGTACGGTAAATAGCTTCTACATTTCCTAATTGTCCCATGAACATAGCATAAGAAATTTTACCGTCTTTGTTTAAATCAATTGTATTAAAATTATCAACTACATATTGACCAATCATCTGACCCTGCAAATGACCTGCTTCAGGAGCGTCAGTTCCGACGAAAGTACATTTATCATAACTTCCTAAAACAGTTCCTTCATCTTTATCAGATTCTACTGCTCTATTGAAGAAAATAACCGGTACGCTAGCTGCACTTGCTTTATCTACGATTGCTTGAGATGCATCTACGGAACCTGATGTAACAATATTAACAATTAATAAGTTGGCACCTGTACTGATTGCTGTATCAATCTGCTCATTTTGTGTTGTCTGATTACTGTTAGAATCATAATCCTGATATGTTACCCCAAGAGAATCAAGTTGTGAATCTAACGCTGTACGAACTGATGCAATGTAAGTATCTGAGAAGGTGTAATAAAATACAGCTACATTTGCATCTGACAAATCAACTGCATTATCTGCTTCATCCACTACATCCGTAGCATCTGTCTGTGACTGTTTTTCTGTATTTTTGGGGTCTCCACATCCAACCAGTAATGTTGCTACCATAGCTGTGCTAAGCAGAGCAGCCAAGATTTTTATTTTCATATAAAATAACCTCCATTTTCTAAATACAGGGGATTTACCACCTGTGTTATTTGTACAATACGAGTATATCAACTAATTTTATAATCTAATTATGGGATATAATTGTAAAAATTATGTACAAGAAAATATCATGGAAGAAATTTCATACCATTAATACCATTATTTATATTCTCAACAGAACCATAGCAGCAAAGCAATACACATTAAAAAAAATCATACCACTTAGTAGTATGATTTTATAAGTTTTATTTATATTATTATTTTTCCTTAGTTTTACAGGAATTGATACAAATAAATTATCGTAAAAACTGCTGTGCATTTTGATAATTAATTTTGGTATATGGCAAATATACATACTTTCCATTTAATATTTTGACTGAATCTGGAATTTTCTCACCTACTGCAGATGAATATGCTATCTCTACAATTGCTTTCGCCTGACTAAACGCATCATTATATACAGTACCTTCCATTTTCTTACTTAATACCATTTCTAATGCTTCTTCTTCCCCATTTACACCCACAATCAAAGGAATATTTGTTATGCCATTGTTCACATAGGCATCAATAGCCCCCAATGCCATATCATCATTATTAGCCAGAATTACCTCGATTTGATAAGGATATCGTTCCAAAAGGGTAAACATTTTTGTTACTGCCTGTTCTCTATTCCAATTAGCTATTACAGAATCCAATTTATCTACTTCATAACCACCATTTACGATGGTCTCTATCGATTTCTGTGTTCTGATTAGCGCATCCTGATGACCAGCCTCACCTTCTAACATAATGTATTGCAACTTTTTGTCACCATTTTTATCAATGGATGCAAAATCATTTTCACAGGCATCTAAAACAATTTCACCTTGCATACGTCCCGATTCTTTCGCAATTGCACCAACATAATAAAGTTTATCCCATCGCTCTAAATCTTCCTCGACAAGTTCGCGGTTAAAGAACACTACTGGCATATGAACACTTCTAGCCTTGTCAATAATCGTAGAAGCATCCGTTCTGTCAACTAGATTTACACAAACAACATCATATTTCTTATCCGCAAAACGTTCAATTTGGTCATTCTGTGTCATCTGACTACCAGCAGCACTTACAATATCAAGTGTTATAGCTACTCCTGTATCTTTTTCTTTGTCTTTACATATCTGAGTAACCTGCTTAATCATTTCAGCTATAAAAGTATCATACTCATCATAAACGCTGATACCAATTTTAATGTTTTGTATCTTTTCCTGCTTTTGAAATGGTATGGAACAAGATAGAATTAAAATACTGGAAGAAATAAATATGATACATGCCAAAAACATATAAAGATATTTTTTTTTATCCATACTTCCCC
>CAZQTM010000009.1:5411-7918 GCA_964595855.1 uncultured Lachnospiraceae bacterium
AATATGATACATGCCAAAAACATATAAAGATATTTTTTTTTATCCATACTTCCCCTCATGCTGCGACTGTATTTTAGGAGCAGCTAATGGTTCGAGTTTGTGCGCAGCTCAAACTTGTCCCTTGTTTAAATATTCTTCACTTTACAAATGGAAATACAAGTTTTTCATTATTATCCGAATACATATCTTCTTTTGTAATAGCTCGGTATTCCATATAGGAATCAAAATCACTCTGATTATTTTCTTTTTCAGATAACAATTTTTGTACAGCAAGATAACCAATATTAAATTCATTTTCATATACCAGTAACTGTATCGTATTTCTATCCAGGTAATTTACTGATTTATCCGAATTTGCTATTCCATAAATTTTAACTTTTTTATTTAGATTGGTCACTGCATCAGCTATGGCCTCAGTAGATTCATTATCTAATGCAACAACTACATCTACTGCTTCCTCTACTAAAGCACGCTGCAAAAAAAATATCGTTTCAATTTCATCTTCATTTGTATTTCTTTTCCAAAGAACAGTCTTTATATTTTTTTTGCTTAATATATTGTTAATGCCTTTAAATCGGCTTTCAACACTACTACGTTTTATATTATCTTTGACAACAGCCACTTTAATTTCAGGATTCTCTCTTCCTATAATAGATTCGCCCAGCAAACATCCCATTTCATAATTATCAGCCGTAATCGTTTTATTAGTTTCACTCATCATTGTTCCGGTTTCAATAAAGACAATGGGAATATTAATTTCTCTACTTTTTAGATAGTCCGTCACATACTGAGAATCATCAACTGCCAGCATAACTGCATTACATCCATTCGCTATCTCGCGTTCCAACAGTGACATCTGTTCACTTTGACTAGAATTCTTAGAAACAGTTACTAAATTTATTTCTATATTATACTTATCCTTGTATAATTCAGTTGCCTGTTCAGCGCCATCTTTTAGATTCTTCCAGCGCTCCGCCTCATCTCCGTATACAATTACAGAAATATCAACATTTTTAATATTCTCTTCCTGATATATAAGATAAAAATAGGCTGCAGATATTAATATAAGTGCGATCAGTAAACTTGTAACCCAGAAAATAACCTTATTTTTCCTCATAATGGCCCCTCCCTTCCAGAAATAATCTCTTAGGTAGGCGTATTCTTACAGTTGTCCACTCGTCTAGCTCACTTTCAATTTCCAGTCCATAATTTCCTTTGAAATATAACTGTATTCTCTGATTAATATTGCATAGACCTATTCCGGATCCACGTTTATGTACCCTTGTATCATCCGATAAAAGCAATGGTATCATTTCTTTTGGTATCCCCATACCATTATCTGTTACGTCAATACATATATCATCATTATCAAAATAACCCTTTAATATTATTTCACCCTCTCCATCCATATGTTCAACTCCATAATATATGGCATTCTCTAAAATAGGTTGTACGATTAACTTAATTGTGCTGTAATTTTCTATTTCCGGATCAATCTGATAAATAACATTAAATTTATTTTTGTAACGTACTATCTGAATATCCATATAGTACTTTGCATGTAGTATTTCGTCTTTAATACTTATTACATTTTTTCCTTTGCTTAAACTGATTCTAAAAAGATTTGCCAGAGAAGTGATCATGGATATTGCTTCCTGATATCTTTTCGACTCAATCATCCAAACCACAGAATCAAGAGTATTATATAGAAAATGTGGATTAATCTGGGCTTGTAGAGCATCTAGTTCACTCTTTCTCTTTTCCTTTTGCTCTATCACCATTTCATCCATTAAATTTCTTAGCTGCGCTACCATTGATGTTATTGTCTTCCCTAGATGACTAATTTCATGAGTTCCCCCAATAAATATCTCCCTTTCAAGATTACCGCTTTCCAAATACTTAATAGATTTTTCCAATTTGATAATGGGGTCTGTAACTCTTGCGGATATAATATTATTGGCTACCAGAATAATCATTACCGCAATAATAGCAATCATAACTGTGAAAAATTTTATCTGGTTTAGGTTAACAGAAAACTCTTTAATTGGAGTAACACTGACAAGTTTCCATCCTGTATAACCAAGGGTTTTGATAATAACAACTCGCTTATCTCCATTGAATGTTTCCATCGTATCTCCATCCTGATAAGTAGCTGCTACCTTATTATTCTCAAACATAAGCTTAGAATAAATCGCCTTTTGATTCGGATGATAGATTAATTCTCCATTACTATCCATTAAATAAACATAACCATTATCTTTTTCATTAACCTTAGAGAGCAGTTGCTCTATTGCACTAAAATTCATATCTACAAGCAAAACTCCCCTGCGTATTCCACCAGCATTTGTAAGTTCTACAGACCGGCTTAATGACACTACCCAGTAATACCGATAATTACTGCTTTCAAAAAGATTCTGTACATGAGGCGTTGAAAAATGTAAATTTTCTATTTTCATGTTAGCCCTTTGAAACCAGCTCTGGTCCATAATATCTATGCCTTCTTTTCT
>CAZQTM010000009.1:8018-11087 GCA_964595855.1 uncultured Lachnospiraceae bacterium
TCATGTTAGCCCTTTGAAACCAGCTCTGGTCCATAATATCTATGCCTTCTTTTCTGGTTGATACAGGTGCAGCAGCAACAACTGCCCCATCCTGCGAAACACAGGCTATGCTTACAAGATAATCTTTATTTGCCTCATATAATAACGTCAATTCCTCATCCAATGGTTCATAAGTAAGATCTCTGTTCTTAATGACACTGTAATACATTGTGTCTGATATATTCATCATATTACGAATATATGTATTTACATTAAAGCTTGCCTGATCCAGTAACTGTTTATTTGTTTCGATAGCAGTTCTTTTAGATCTCTCTGCAAATTGAGTATACAAAACAACACCCATAAAAATCATTGCAATCACAGAAATTGTGGTAAATGATATGGATATTAATAATTGTATGCTCCTATTCTGAAGTCGCTTTCTCATGTTATTTTACCTGACTTGACCTGTACTTTGAAGGTGAAACCCCATACTGTTTCTTAAATACGTAACTAAAATAGTTTGGTTCAATATATCCTACCATTTCCGAAATTATATATGCCTTCTCCTGTGTAGTCTGCAAAAGTTGTAATGCCTTTTCCATTCTTACCTGGGTTAAATAACTTACAAAACTATATCCGGTCTCTTTTTTGAATACGGTTGAGAAATATGTTGCACTAAGTCCTAAGTAATTACATACTTTTTCTACTGATAAATCACAATCAGCAAAATTTATATTGATATACTCTTTTGCCCTTTCAATTAGTTCCTTCGTTGCATCTTTTCTTTCCTTTTTAATTCCATTTCTTAAGTCAATACATATCTTTAAAAAGATATCTTTCACCTCATCCAAAGAATTAAATGATTCCATATTTGCATAAATATTCTGTGCATCATCATCAACTGTTATTTCATAAATACGTGCCAGTCTTAGTAACTCGACATAAAGTTCCAGAAAAGTATTCCTAAAATGTTTTACAGAAATATGCGATTTTTTCATTGTATCAATTAAGTGTTCAACAGCCTCACTAATATCGTTGTCATTTCCTATCTTAATAGACCTTATAATTTGCGTGATTGTTTTTTCATCTATATCAAAACAGCTGTCTGTATTAGGTTCTATATCCTGAATATATATTGCCTGGTTAACACCAAGTGAATATCTATAATCTATTGCCGACTTTGCCTCTACGAATGAGTAATGGATATTATGTATAGAATCATAACACTTCCCGATACCCGCTGTGATATCCACCCTTAATAACTTACTATTTATTTTACAAACCTGATCCAGTATATTAACTAGTGCTTCAAGTTCACCATAATTATTAAGCATCGCGATAACTACGACATTTCCTAAATAGTTTATACTTCTAAAAGAGCAACTTTTTTTTAACATCTCATCTATCGTCTGTTTCAATGATAATGGTAAAAGCGTAGAGTTTAAAACACTTTCATTTTTGTTTTGATGCATATAATAGTCTGGTTTAATGATTCCGACTGCATAATATGATGCATTCATTTCTATTTCATACAGTTCCCTATAATAAGATGATTCCTTCTCATCAATGCTTCCCTCCAACAGTGCAGAGAAAAATTGCTCTTTAAATACAGGTAAACTTTCCTCGTAATATTTTTGCAATCTTTCAACATTGCGTTTCTTGTCTATTTCTTCATCCAAACGTTCTTTTATTTTTAAGAAAACTTTTTTTAGTTCCAATGAATTAATAGGCTTTAATATATATTCCTCGGCTTCAAGCTTAATTGCCTCTTTTGCATATTCAAAATCATCATATCCAGAAAAGATTACAATCTTTGTATGAAGCATCTTTTCACGTACTCTTTTGCAGAAAGTCAGTCCATCCATAAATGGCATCTGTATATCTGTCATAATTACATCAGGACATAGTCGTTCTACTTTTTCTAATGCTTCCTCTCCATTCTCAGCATAATCTACTACATGGAATCCAATGCTTTCCCAATCTAAACGATTTATAATAGCCTGTCTTACTTCTTCCTCATCATCAACAATAAAAACACTATATGGATTCTCCATCACAATCTCCCTGTTATTTCATTATCTGAACTTTTGTATAATATCCTCCATCAACAAGAACCTCCTCATAATTGGCTTCATCAATTACAATTGGTTCACACAAGTATGACGGTACAATCTTCAACCCATTATTATACTGCGATAAATCATTAATCTCAGGTATTGTTCCTTCTAATACAGCCTGTACCATCATAACGCATTTATTTGCCAAAATTCTTGTGTCTTTGTAAATCGACATTGTTTGATACCCACTTGTAATGTTTTTTATAGCATTAAGTTCGGCATCTTGTCCTGTTATCAGGGGCCAAATAGCATTTGTACTATAATTTTGTGACAGCAATGCAGTTTTTATTCCATATGAAAATCCGTCAAATGCAGAACATGCAATATCAAGTGGTTCATCCTCATAATATGTCTTAAGGTATTTAAGACATGTTTGTTTGGCTGTTTCTTCAGACCAGCGTAAAATACAAGTGTCTTCAAAACTCGTATTTCCAGATTTACAGATTAAGGTGCCATCCTGTAAATAACGATTTAGTACTTCCATTAATCCATTATATAAAAATACTGCATTGTTATCATCCGGAGATCCCATGAAAAATTCTATGGTATATGATCTACCTTCCTTTGATGCCTTTTTTAAATCCATGCTGTCTTCAATATATTTTCCAATCAAAGTACCGATTGCCCGATTATCAAATGTAGCATAATAAGATACTGCATCTGTGTCCATTAATAAGCGATCATATGCAATTACATATATTCCATTCTGTTTTGCTTGATCTAAAATATCAACCAGTGCTTCTGAGTCAATTGAAGCAATTACAAGACAGTCTACCTTATTTTTAATCATAGTCTTTATCTGTTCAACTTGTAAATCGATTACATCCTCAGCGAACTGCAAATCTACTTCATATCCGACTGCTTCCAGTTTTGCTTTCATATTAATTCCATCATTAATCCATCTCTCAGATGAACGTGTTGGCATAAGTACACCAACTTTCTTTTCAGGCAACTGTTTTGTACTGCTTTC
>CAZQTM010000009.1:11187-25498 GCA_964595855.1 uncultured Lachnospiraceae bacterium
TTAAACTCTATGACCTGCCTGTTTAGATCTTCAGAAAGTTTTTGTAAAGTTTCTACAGCCATTGACACCTGTTTAGAATCATTTGATTGCTCCAAAATAGTCTTTGAGATAGATTGTGTGCCAAGTGCGTTTTCTTCTATCATCTCATATATATGATTAATATTCTGTTTTACATTGTCAGATACTGTAACTAAAGTCTTGGTAGCAACAATCATGCTATCTACGTCTTCATTAACGACCAAAGTTCCATCTTTAATTAGATGAAAATTTTTTCTTGTTTTATCAGCAAGTTCATTACCCATCTCTAACTGCTGCATGCCTTCGATCATCTTTTTAGACATTTCCATGGCATATTTCTGTACACCTTTAATAATTTCACTGATTTTCTCTGTTGAGTTCTTACATTCATCTGCTAATTTTCTAATTTCTAATGCAACAACTGCGAAACCTTTTCCCGCTTCACCAGCTCGTGCTGCCTCAATAGATGCATTCAATGAGAGTAAGTTCGTCTGCTGCGATATATCACTAATCGAATTAACAATATGATTCATTTCATCCGCATTGTCTTTCAAATTGCCTGCCAGTTTTGAAACCTCAGCCATAACCACATTTAAACTGGAAAGTTGATTAATGTAGCAATCTATTGTCTCATTTCCATTTACCGCATTTTCTATGGAATGTTTTGCATTTATTGATATCCTGGTAACCTTATTTGTGATTTCGCTGGAAATACTGTCCATCTCATTTACCTGTTCACAAATATTTAAAGCTTCGCCTCTCTGTTCTTTCATTCTATCCGTTATGTTCTCGATCGATTTTGTGATGCCAATGCTTCCAATGGCATTTTGTGCAGCACTTTTTGTGACTACATCGATAGTCAATTGAATATTCTTACTGACATTAAGAACTTTACGTATGATATTTTTAAGTCTTTCACCCATATGGTTAAATGCTTTTGCCAATTTCTGTAATTCATCATGTGAATGTAAGATTACTTCTTCACCAGTTAAATCCCCATCTGCAACTAATGATATATTCTGTTTTAATATGCCAATGGGTTTTATGATTGTTTTACTTATTACATAAATTATAAGTATTTCAGTTGTACTAATAGTAAAAATAATAATGACACATATGATTGTAATCATCCGCTTGAATCCACTATTAATCTCTTTTTGTATATCACTGCTACGACTCAATTCCATCTGTAAAAGTGCATTGGAATATGTGGTAATAAATGAAGCTTCGCTCTGCATTTGATTAGCAAAATCGCTTCCTTCATTTGAGTATTTTCCCTTCCCACATTTTAATATTTCATTATATAATGTAACATATTTTTCAGCGTATGTCTCTATATTGTCTAGTGTAGTATGATTCTGCTTGTATATACTATTACCACCTATATTACCCCTGATTTCTTTAATATAGGGTAAATAATTGTTAATGGTCTTTGAGATTGTAGCATCTTCTTCCATTGCTCCAGATATACAAAAATTGGATAATGTTTTTGCCTGTTTTAGCGCGCTGCTACTGATATAGTTAATTTTATTTAGGTTATCTGTAAGTGATATGTATTTATTATTATATTCATATGTCTTTGCAGCAAATACAGCTAATACGGTAAGCATAATCAATAGAACGGTAGAAATCATAATAATGATTCTTCTTCCTATACTCTCTGCAAATAACCAGTTTACGCATTTGTATATAATGCTTTTTCCCTTTTTTTCCCTTTTCCCTCTTATGGCCATAATTTCACACCAATCCTCTCATCTATTAAAAGAGACCAAAGGAAAAATCCTTCAGCCCCTAATTAACATTAATATTTACTTACTGACTTAGGATTTTTTCTGTTTGGATAATAAGTCGAATGTAACAGCGCCCAGAAGTACAAGGCCCTTTACAACTTTTTGTACATCAGTAGTCCAACCAATCAGGGACATACCGTTATTCAATATACCCATAATGAAAGCACCGACTACTGCACCAACAATAGTACCAATACCACCGGCAGCTGCTGCACCTCCTATATAACAGGAACCGATTGCATCAAGTTCAAATCCATCTCCTGCTTTTGGAGTGGCAGAAGCATTTCTTGCTGATAAAACAATTCCTGCTACTGCTGCCAATAATCCCATATTTGTATATACCCAGAAAAATACCTTTTTTGTATTAATTCCTGAAAGTCTGGCAGCCTTCACATTACCACCCAAGGCGTATACCTGTCTCCCTGCAACAGTCCTGCTTGTAATAAAATGATACATTAATACCAGTACAAACATAATGATAAGTACAATTGGTATACCATTATAGAGGCCAAGTTTGATAAAGAAAAACCAGATAATTGCCAAGATAATAACATCCTTTATAACAATCTGCCACACTGGTGATGTTGTGAAATTGTATTTCTTCTTCTCTCTTAAACTTTTAATTTCAAAAAAGATTAGACATACCGTGGCAAATGTAGCCGCAAAGATACAGATTAAATCTAAGGTTCCGCTTCCAATGTTTACTTTAACAGTAGGAAGGAATCCCGCACCCACCTTAACGTAGTTATCAGGTAATGGCCCTTTGGTCTGTGCTTTTAAAATAGTATAAGTTAAGCCACGTCCCATTAACATGGTTGCAAGTGTAACTACAAAAGGAGGTATTCCTAAATATGCAATGAAAAATCCGGCAAATAATCCTGCCAATAAACCGATTCCCAGTGCAACTAAAAACGCAAGCCACACAGGAGCACCAAAATCTACTACTAAAATTGCTGATGATGCACCACATAAAGCAACAATTGAGCCAACACCAAGATCAACATTTCCTGTTAAGACACATAGCAGCATACCGGTTGCCAGTATAACAACATACCCATTCTGCATAACCAAATTATTAATATTTGTAGGAGATGCATTTGCGCCTCCAGATAAAATGTAAAAAAGTAAAAAAATGGCTATTAATGCAAGAAACATACCATATTGTTTCAAATCTACATTTGATGATTTTTTTGTATTCATAATTATTTACCCCTCCTGTTATGTGCCATAATACATCCCATGATTTTTTCCTGCGAAAATTCTTCCTTTGTGAGTTCACCTGCAATCTCACCCTCATTTATGACATATATTCTGTCACATGTACCGATCAGTTCCTGCATTTCAGAAGAAATTACAAAAACTGCCTTTCCCTGCTTTGCCAATTCATTAATGGCACAATATATCTCATATTTTGCTCCAACATCAATACCACGGGTTGGCTCATCTAAAATCAAAACGTCTGGTTGTGTCAGCATCCACTTTGCTAATACAACTTTTTGCTGGTTTCCTCCTGAAAGGGATCCAACTTGTTGGTTAATTGATAAAGTCTTAACATTAATACGCTTTCTATATTCTTCTGCTTTAACGATTTCTTCACTTCCACGGATGACTCCTCTTCTTGAGAAATATCCACGCAGAGCTGCCATTGTCATATTATGTTTGACATCATCTATCAAAACAAGACCATATGTCTTTCTATCCTCAGATGTATATGCGATTTTATTAGAAATAGCATCTTTTACATTTCTTATATGAACAGATTTTCCATGAATTTTTATTTCACCACTTATTTTCTGACCATATTCTCTACCAAATATGCTCATTGCAAGTTCCGTTCGTCCTGCTCCCATCAAACCTGCAAGCCCAACTACTTCCCCCTCACGTACATTTATGGATACATCTTTTATTACCTGCCTCTGTGCGTCATCAGGGTGAAATACATTCCAGTGGTTTACTTCCATAATGACATCCTTTATAGGACATTCTTTTTTGTTACGTATGGGATAACGGTTAGTCATTTCACGCCCAACCATCCCCTTAATAATTCTTTCCTCTGAAAAATCATCAGTTTCCTTTTCAAGTGTTTCTATTGTCTGACCATCACGTAAAATCGTAATAGCATCCGATACATAACTAATTTCATTCAATTTGTGCGAAATAATAATGCACGTAATTCCCTGTGCCTTTAACTCAAGCATTATATTTAATAATTTTTTACTTTCTTCATCATTTAAAGCTGCTGTAGGTTCATCCAATATTAGAAGTTCAACTTTTTTTGCCATAGCTTTTGCAATTTCAATCAACTGTTGTTTACCTACTCCAAGTGTGTTAATAGGTGCGTTCATATCTTCATTTTCAAGTCCAACTTTTGCAAGTACTTCTCTTGCCATTATCTTTGTCTGGGTCCAGTTAATTACACTCTTTATACTTGTTTGTTCATTCCCTATAAAAACATTTTCAGCTATTGACAGATATGGGCTTAAAGCCAGTTCTTGATGTATAATAACAATACCTTTTTCTTCACTATCCTTTATTCTATGAAACTGGCACTCATTTCCATTGTAAATAATATCCCCACTATAATCGCCATAGGGATAAATGCCGGAAAGCACATTCATCAATGTAGATTTGCCTGCCCCATTCTCACCACAGAGCGCATGGATTTCACCACGTTTTACCTTGAATGATACATTATCCAGTGCCTTTACCCCTGAAAATTCCTTGGTAATGTGATTCATTTCCAAAATAATATCAGACATCTACTCTCATCTCCTTCACAAATAATTCTTATACTGTATCTATTTGAAAATAGACGGCAACAATGTCACCGCCTATTATCATTACATGAAATTATTATGTAGAATTTATAATCCGATATCCTCTGCGGAATGAATTCCTCCATCTACTATAACTTCCTTTAAATTATCCTTATCAACAGGTACTGGTGTACATAAATAAGAAGGTACTACAAGAACATTGTTATTATACTGTTCTGTATCATTAATCTCAGGTTCTGTTCCTTCTAACACTGCCTGAACCATAGTTACACATTTTGATGCAAGTAAAGAGGTATCTTTACATATTGACATTGTCTGATATCCAGCAAGGATATTCTTGCATGCCATTGTTTCTGCATCCTGACCTGTGATTAATGGCCAATCTTCTCCGCCTGCTACATACCCTGCACCTTCAAGCGCTGAACGAACACCATATGATAATCCGTCATAAGCTGAAATTGCGATATCAAGTTTAGCATCAGCATAATTTGCTGTTAAAATGTTTTCACATCTTGACTGAGCTGTCTCTTGTGACCAACGAAGTGTATTATTGCTTTCGAAATCAAGCTGTCCTGATTTACAAACTAAAACACCGTTGTCAAAATAAGGCTGTAATACTTCCATTACACCATTGTATAAGAAGACTGCATTATTATCATCTGGTGAACCCATAAATAATTCACATGTATATGATTTTCCATCTTTTTCTGCGTTTGCAAGATCCATCTTCTCTTCAACATATTTTGCTATTGCAGTTCCAACACCCTTATTATCAAAGGTAGCATAATAGGAAACTGCATCTGTATCCATAAGTAAACGATCATATGCAATAACCGGTATGCCAGCAGCTTTTGCCTGAGCCAGTGCATTTACAAGTGCAGAGGAATCTACTGCTGCAACAACAAGACAATCTACATTTTTTGCAATTAAATTCTCAATCTGTGATACCTGAGCCTGAACATCATCTTCAGCATACTGAAGTTCTACTGAATATCCGAGTGCCTCTAACTGTTCTTTCATATCAGCACCATCATTAATCCATCTTTCTGATGACTGAGTTGGCATAGCAACACCAATTGTTTTTCCTGCGCCTGTGTTTGATTTAGCTTCTTCTGTAGCTGCATTCTCCTCGACTTTTGTCTCGTCACCAGCGGGTGCTGCTGTCTCGGCTTTGCTTCCACATCCTGCCAGCAATGTTGCTACCATTGCAACGCTTAGTAAAACTCCTAATAACTTACTTTTCATTCCCAATTTTCCTCCTTAAAATTTTGTAGCTTGACTATTACATTTATTATTCTATTGTATATTTTGTATACTTTACATACGATTTTCTTTGTATTTATATAAAATTTATTAGATGAAAAATATTTGTTACATATTTTTATATGCAAAAACCCCATTCCGATTAACCAGAATGGGGTTTAATTCTCATTATTTACTATTTATCATCTTCTGTTTCTTTTTCAGAATTTTCTTTCTCATCTTCTTTTTTTAACAAAATTCTAATTCCCCTAATAATAATAGCTACACTTAAGGCTACCATAACTACCGCCGCAACGATAAGTGCAATCTTTCTTCCACCAATTGAGCTTAGTATTCCTTCCCTAAGCCCATAAGCCAAGTAAATGACATAACATGCCACTATTATTTGTAAAATTGTCCTTGTTTTACCATTATCCATATTATTTAGCTCCTCTTAAAAATAATTAATTGCAAATTCGTCGTTTTTCTTATATACGATTACTATTAACAGCAGTATACTATTTTGTTCCCAATAAATACAAGTTTTTTATATATTTTGTGATAATCTGTTGAAGTGCTTATAAAATATATTGTATAATATGGTTACAAAAAGGTACTTAAATACATATAAATTGTTAAATTTTAACAATTTTCTACTAGAGAAGGGGGTCTTACTATGAAGACAAAGACAAAAGGTAAAAAACTAAGTACTCAAATCACATTATCTGTATCACTCACTTTTATTTTATGTATCATCTTATTATTCTTTGTTGCAAGAACAAATATCGCAAATGCAATGCAACAAACTGCTCAGAATAACATGGGCACTTCTCTTGAATCTAAACAAACAATAATTGAAAATTTTACTGTCGACTCCGAATCACTTCTTATTTCATTTAGTAAAGCAGATGTAATCAAAGACCTACTAAAAGACCCAAATAATCCACAACTCCAAAAAGGTGCGCAGGAATATACTGTAAAATTTTTTAATGGATTAGACCAATGGGAAGGGATCTATCTTTCTGATTGGAATACCAAAGTAATGACACATTCAAACAAAGAAGCCATTGGTATGGTATTAAGAAAAGATGATTCACTGACAAAATTAAGGGATTCTATAACCCAGGCTGGTGTTATTTATAATACAGGCATCATTGTTTCCCCTGCATCAAAACAATTGGTACTTTCTATGTATTGCCCCATATATGACGATGATGGAAAAACAATCCTTGGATTTGTTGGTGGTGGTCCATTCTGTGAAAGACTGAAAAATATGTTAAATGCCTTAACTGTCAATGGACTTGATAATGCAAAATACTATATGATCAATACTGCTACAAAGAAACATATCTTTAATGATGATGCATCTCTTATTGCGGCGGATATTTCTGATGACATGCTTTTATCTGTAGTTGATCGTATTAGCATTAATCCTGAGAACACAAATAATACAATAGATTTTATTGATGATAATAATAACAGCTGTATTGCCATGTATAAACCAATAACAGGACGTAATTGGGCAATTGTTCTAACAGATACACAAGATGAGATTTACAGTACAGCAACATCCAGCATGAGAATATTTGGAATTATCTGTGTTCTTTGCTGCATTATTATGTCAGTACTTACTTATTTTGTAGTTAAGGCAAATACTAAGCCTCTTAAAATAATTGAAAATAATATAATTCGTTTACAGAATTTAGATTTAAGTTCATCCAAGGATCTTGATAAATGTATGAAAAGTAAAAATGAGATAGCATCAATTGCCAATGCCATTGATGCTCTTGCAGCTACATTCCGTAACATTGTATCAACTTTGAAGCAAAGTTCTAAACTGCTTAGCGGCTCATCTGATACTATGGATTCTGCATCAAAAATACTTATGGAATGTGTTGATGACAATGCGGCAACTACAGAAGAACTGGCTGCAAGTATTTCAACTACTAATAGTGCAATAGATGATGTATGTTACAAGATTAAAGAACTAATAAATTTGGTTGATCAGGTTGAAGGTAAAGTTCAATCTGCATGTAACCAGAGTGAAAATCTTATAAAAAGTTCAGATAGCATGAAAAAAATGGCCGATACTGCTTTATCTTCATCTGATATTAAAGTAAATGAAAATAAAAAGAATATAGAAGAAGCTATGGTAAATCTGCAATCTCTAACAAGTATTAACGACATGGTTACACAGATTCTTGATATTACAACACAGACTAATTTACTATCCTTAAATGCCTCAATTGAAGCTGCCAGGGCAGGCGAGTCAGGAAAGGGATTTGCTGTTGTAGCAAATGAAATAGGCAACTTAGCAAAAAGTTCTTCAGACACAGCTACTCAGATTCAGAATATATGTAATCAAACAAATACAAATATACAGGACATCAGAAAGTGCTTTAATGAAATCATATCCTTTATGGAAAATGATGTAGCTGAACAATATAAGAAGTTTGCTGATACGGCTAATGACACCAACTATTCAGTTGCTTCAATTCGCTCCATGATAGAGAGTATTGACAATATCTCAAAAACATTTTCAGAATCAATCAATGAAATACAGGGGCAGATTGATATTGTTCATTCTGCTTCAGCAGAAAATCAAGTTGGGGTAGACAGTATTGTACAGAAAAATGAACGTACCAATATTACCACTGAATCTATAACGGACGTTGTTAAGAAAAACCAGGAGAATACAAATCTTATTAACGATATTGTAAAGAAGTTTCAGGAATAAAATGCAAAAATATATCCAACCTTAACGAACTCCCCCAAAATCTTTTATAAAATTTGGGGGAGTTCACTATAGGCTGGATTTATTTTGCGCTATTACCTAAGCGAAATAACAACAAATTCATTATCTGCTTTATTTTCTTTTAATCCCTTTTTTAATTTCTCTTCTACACTAGAATCATACTCATTTGATTTAAGCATTGTCTTAACAAATTCTGCGCGAATACATAAATAATCAGAACCATAGAAATTATTTCTTATTCCTTCAAAAGTATCCTGCGGTGTTATCGTTCCCTCTACTACATCAGGGCGGTAGAAGGATGACCTGAAATCAATATCATTGAATATAATAACAGACTTTTCTGGTATCTCCTTATAAGCATTATCCCAATCACTTGAAATAGATGCGTAATAAGCATTTGATGGATTCATTCCACCAACCTGAAATATGGTAACCAGGGTTATTGTCAATATACCGCCAACTGCAAATGAAAAATATTGGAATGCAGTTTTATTCTTAATCATTGGAAGCAATAATCCCATTATTCCAAGACAAATCAAGAAACTTGCCGGCTCAAAAAATCTAAAATAGAAGGTATCCATTGATGATCGATAACGAATTACTATAAAAATGAGATAATAGATAATTCCCATTGAAATCATAACAGACTGCCATGTAAAATGCCGGCAGCACCGATAAATGAATATTATGATTCCGAGCAGTAATATCAGTAAAACCCAAACTTTCATGTTATATGGAATCTCATCTATCACTTGAGGTACTTGTACAGAAAAAACATTAAAAAATTCTTTTAATAATGTTTCTATCAAATCATTGGTAAGTATTTCATAATCATCCCACCATATACCACGGCTGACTCCTGATGGCTTTCCATTCATTATCTTATTCATTATTAAGTAAGCTATACAGACTATTCCACTAATGAAGGAGGTCACGGTAAGCTCTTTGAATTTTCTTAGAATTAAAATATCACGACTTTTTCTGTACTCCCACAATAGGCAAAATAGATAGACGCCAACTACAATCCAAATATATATGCCAAAGTATCTGGTAAGAAAACAGCTAATACCACTTAGTGCCAGTAACAAATACATCTTCTTAGATGGTTCTTTTTTGTCTAGTATTTTATAAAGTGAAATAGAGAAGCAAAGTAAAAAAAGCATAAATGGAATTTCACTCCATGTATAACAGGTAAGACTCATAAATCCGATATTTGTTAAAGTAAGCGCATAGAACCACGCATCTTTCTTAAAAAAGAAACGTAATACCAAAATGATTAAGCCTACTAATATCATCGTAAGTATTTTGGAAGCAAGGTATGCATTCGTTCCTGTTACTAACATGACACCTGCTATCATGACTGGATAGATGATGGGCCAATTAGCAAACCATGACTGGTATCCTGCTATTGCATCATAATTGAATCCATAACCTTTCGTTAAGTTAATTGCTTCACGTAGGTATCCTGTTGAGTCAGCTGTTATATAAACACCCTTAAAATATGCCTTTGAAATAATGTTTACACAAAGACTAATAAAAAGAAGAACAAGAAAAAAATCATTTCCATACTTCTTAATAATATTTTTTACTGGGATTTTACTTAATGCATTAACTATTCTTTTCCTACCGAAAATTATCAGTATAGTGATAATTACTAACCCTAACGTTGCAAAAAATTCTGAGTAATAGAAAATATCTGCAAACTTTATTTCTATCGGTGTAACGATATTGACTCCTACAGATATCTGACTGTCTAAAGCTATATCATCCTTGATAACGGTACCCTTATATGGAAATTTGTTTACGTCCTTTGTCACTTTCATGAAATAAGGCTCACTACCATCAGCAAGAAAAGCTACGTGATACTTTTCTCCTGCATGTAGATCAATCTCAGCGGGAGATACAAACCATTCTCCGGGAGTTATGCTCTCAATTGGAGTTGACTGGGTAGCAAGCAAGTTCCCTAAGTCATCCCTGATTGTTACCTGAAAGGTACCTCTGCTTTCATCTGATAAATTTACAATTAATACCTGTAATCCGCTAATGGTAAAATCCTTTGTTGGCTCTATCTGTAATTCTAGGCTCTGTCCCTGTTCACATTCGACATAAACAGGAGAATCCGGAATTTCCGGCAAAAGTTCCTGCGTATGTCTACCATTTTTAGCACTAAGTCCGAGAATAAACATAACTGCCATATATATGACGATTACCAAACATATTGAAAATGACTTTATTAGTATATTCTTTTTCATATTAGTTTCTCCGCAAGATTCATTGCCAGTTCAACAGTTACGTCAGAATTATAATGACTGTGTTCCCCCCAACGTCCAAGTCCAAATATGTTTCTGGAACGGCAAAACTCTAATAATTCCTTCATAATTTCTGGCTTGCCAACCGTATTTAGTGGATATGCATAATCATTCACATAACGAAAGGATTGATCTTCTTTATACAAATCTACCCTCTCTTTTCTGGTCTCCAGCCAATATCCTCTGCTGCCTTTACAAAAATTGTGACGTACCAATATTCTATGATAAGGCACATCTACGTCTGGGACATAAATCCATTGTGCCTCGGTAGCTAATTGATCAGGTACATATCTTATTTCAAGTGCACTGGTTTTCAGTTTTCCTATCGATATTAAAATGTTATCCGGCATTCCTGATATCGTTTGAAATTCATTCCATGGAATTGTGGTGACAATATAATCTGCCCTATAAACTTCATTTGATGCAGTGGTTACCGTTTTTTTCTCACAATCCAATTTAACAATGTTTTTTCCATATTGTATGTGAGAGGATAGATCATCTGCCATGCGTTTCCATACTTCCCCATATCCCGATTTTTTGGGGTAATAAAAAGAGGTATGTCCGGGTTCTGTTCCAAATGCCCTATGTGTCAAGCATGATAACAATGTTTCTTCAAAACTTACATTGGGTAATTTTTCAAGCCAGTATGTTCCAAGTTCATCTAATTCATCTGCAAACATCTTTTTATTATATGGAAGCATATAATCCTCAGCTATTTCATCACCAAGTTTCCACTTTATCCAGTCTTTAAATCGATCCGGCATTGGTTTTCCCAAATTACACCCAGCCTTTGAAATGGAAGATAAATATTCCACCTGCTTATCTAAATCAAATTGCCAGATATTAGCTTCCATAGGATGACTTATAACATTATTTTTAAGTTTAATTCTACTGTCACGTTCATATAAGTCCCACTCTTCTCTCGGCATAAAGTGAAAGAGGAATTCATTCACTTTTTCTCTTCGTACATCTAAAAAATGTCCGCCTCCAATATCCAATGGGCTACCGTCAACAATAACCGAACGACAAAGTCCACCTGCTGTTTCTTCCTTCTCCAGTAACAGAAATGATTCCTCTCCCATTTGTTTCAGATATTGTGCAAAAGAAAGTCCACTAGGTCCTCCACCTAAAATTAAATACTTGATACTTTCCATCTTTATGTACATCCTTTAATTGTTCTTTTCACCTGTAATTACATAGTGTTCATGTTTTTTTAATCTGCATAATATCATTAGCGCTTCTACTACAGACTTACCTTTCAGACTGGATTCACTACCGGTATAATGTATCGGCACCTCAATCGTATTGTAATTTCTACAATAAAATCTCATTTCCGTCTGATACATATGTCCTTTCGATAAAAATTGTTCAAAATCCATACGCTCAAGTATCTCTCTCTTAAATCCTTCAAAACCACTTGTCATATCTTTGAGTCTAGTACCTAAAACAAAATTAGAAAGATATGTTCCTCCACTGCTTAAAAATCTTCTATATAAAGGCTGATTTATAATACCGCCCCCATTGACAAATCGTGATCCCCATACACAGTCATATCCTTGCTCTAATTTTTCAATAAACTGTGGTATTTCTGACGGCAAGTGGCTACCACCACCATCCATCTCAATAATCTGCCTTGCTCCATCCTTTAAAGCTTGACGAAAGCCTTCCAAATAGCAGGTAATAACCCCTCTTGACTCCTTATAAAAGATACATTTTACTCTATGATTCTCTTTTTCCTTTTTACGGATAATTTCCTCCGTTCTATCCTTTGAATAACTATCAATAACAGGATAGATATATAAGTTATCATATGGAAGACTTAATATATCATCCAGAATTCTACCCATAGTTGATTCTTCATTTGCCACCGGCATTACTATAATTGTTTTTTTCATTTACGCCCCTCAATTCTGCACATACACTTTGGAAAGTATACTATTTAAACTACCCAAATTCAAGTATTTTCCAATTTTGTTTCCTGTAAATTGATTATTTGTAATAATTTTATTGCTTTGTGCAGAAATTTTTACTAAACTGAGACTAGGTATTATTTAATAATCCTATTGGAGAGGAATTATTATGAAATTAAATTACAAACGTACTTTTATTATTGGATTAGCTTTTATGTCCATTTGTTCTTTCTGGCAATTATATGACAATGTTATACCCTTAATCTTAAAGGATACTTTTCACATTCCGGATTCCTTTGCCGGAGTGATAATGGCGCTAGATAATGTTATTGCATTATTTTTACTGCCTATGCTCGGAGCAATATCCGATAAATGTAGTACGAAAATTGGCAGACGAATGCCTTTTATCCTAGGGGGAACATTTTTTGCAGTTATACTAATGACTTTTATTCCCATTCTGGATAATACATATGTTTCCAAACCTTCAACCTTCGTTTTAATCAGTTTTATTGTCTTCCTTGCTTTATTGTTAATCGCAATGGGTACTTATCGTTCTCCTGCAGTTGCTCTAATGCCAGACTTAACTCCTAAGCCTCTTAGAAGTAAAGCCAATGCCATTATTAATCTGATGGGAGCTGTTGGTGGAATTTTTTATCTGATCCTTTCATCTTTTCTTTTTTCATCAGAAAGGACAGAGGGTATTACCCACATTAATTATCAACCGGTGTTTCTAATTATATCTTTTGTTATGGCAATTTCAGTAATGATTCTTTTCTTAACGATTTCAGAACCAAAATGTTCCAGTGAAGTAAAAGAATATGAAAAATTACATACGGAAGATAATTTAGAAATTACAGATGTCATTACAGGAGAATCTGTTATTCCTAAAGAAGTCAAAAAAAGTCTTTATTTTGTACTTACTTCAATTGCACTCTGGTTTACTGGATATAATGCTGTAACAACTGCATTCTCAAAATATGCTACCAGTGAATGGAACATGTCACTCGGTTCTGCGAACAAATGCCTGACAGTAGCTACAGCTGCTGCTATTATCTCTTACATCCCCATTGGTGAGCTTGCCTCTAAAATAGGTAGGAAAAAGTCTATTATTGCTGGTATCATCTTACTTGCCTCAAATTTTATTTTAGGAAGTATCATGACTTTTGTTCTTGATGGTTTCTCACCTATTCTTTTAATTATATTTGGTCTGATCGGAGTAGCATGGGCAATGATCAATGTCAACTCACTGCCAATGGTCGTTGAGATGTGTAAAGAATCTGATATTGGAAAATTTACCGGATATTATTACACATGTTCTATGGCAGCACAAATCATCACTCCGATTCTTTCTGGTATTTTGCTGCAGTTTGTAGGATATTGGACATTGTTCCCTTACGGAGCAATCTTCGTTGGATTATCATTATTTACCATGTTAAATGTACGTCACGGGGATAATAAACCCCAAAAACCAGTTAATAAACTTGAAATGTTCGATACCCCGGATTAATAA
>CAZQTM010000010.1:0-23336 GCA_964595855.1 uncultured Lachnospiraceae bacterium
CCTTATATCATTTTTCTCGCCTAAAATCGTTTTTACTACATTATTCTGTGATGAAGTCATTTTTCTTACTTCTGTGTTTGTGATATATCCCTTTTCAGAAAGCCTTAAATTTAAATCTTCAATATGTTCCTCAATAAAATCAATCATTTCCTCTTTTTCAAGACAGAAATGTGTGTTCAAATGTTCTCCTTGAAGTGATAAATAGATATCAATATTACCTAAGTATTCCATTGATAAATGCAATAGCGCAGTCAAATTTTCATCCTTAGACATTTTGGAACGTTTCTTAGTAAAAACATGAAGTTCACCATTTGCATGTCTATCATTCATTTTAAGTGGTAACTGGATATAATGATATAATTCATTTACCTGATTGAGAAAATTTACATTGTTTTTAATCTGAGTTACTGTTTTGGAAAAAGCAGTATCACTTTTCCCACTCTCCTTTAATAATGTTTCCAATTTTGAAGTCACATCACTTAGCTTCTCATAATAATGGTTGATATAATCCTTTTGACCAATCATTTTTGGTTCCAATAAAAATTCGCTCTTTATCATATCAAAAACTGCTTTATGAAGCGATGCTAAATTTCCATCAGATCCTCTCTTAGTTTGATTCATAAGATTAAAGAAATTAAAAGTATTATTATTACTGACATTACCATTTTCCTGCATTATATTTATATTGGAACCTGGAGTTTCAGCTTCCAATAACTCTGAACCCGCTATATTCATTTCAGTTGTTTGAAAATCAATCATTTTAATATCTGTCGTATCTGTTTTTAGACCAAGAAATTGAGAATTTGGTTTCATCTCATTTAATATCGCATCAATCCCATTAAAAAATGATTGATTCTCTTTTGTATCACTTGACTCCATATTTTCCATAAGATTAAATAACTGGTCTGTAAACTCGGAAAGATTCTCAATCATCCATTGATTATTATTCAGATATAAATGCATCTGTGAAATATTATTTTCATTAACCGGTATCTGCATTTTATGTAACATAATAATATCAGAAATATCTGCCTGTGGGTATCTGTTTGACTGTCTGAACACATCTAACAAAATTTCCTTATTTACCGGCATACCCTGCTTCATAAGTTCATTAACCATATTGACGGTCTGTTCCGTCTCTTTTAAGCCTGCCGCTTCTAACGCTTTTGTTACATTAGCATCTTGTCCTATATTTTCAAACAAAGGACGTAAAACAAGCTGTCCATTTTGATTTCCCTTTACTTCAAATGTTATTATCTGACCCATATTCAGATTTAAGTCCTGATCAAGCTTTGTATTCAAAATAAAATTATTATTTAGCAGTAATTGAATATTATTGCCTTCCTTCTGCATTAATTCCCCCTGAATGGTTTGTCCTGGCAAAAGACTGGCAATCGCTCTAATTGCATTCTTAACATCAATTGAATTCATATTGTTTTGTTCAGATGCCTGAACGACTGTTTTTGCCATATTCGCATTATTCAGTAAAAATTGATTTAATAAGTCAAACGCCATATTTCTGATCATCCTTCCTTATTTTAAAAAGAAAATCAAATGAAATTTTTTATAAAACTTCTCCTATGAATTGGACATGGGCCATACTTCTTTAATGCTTCTATATGAAAAGCTGAGCCATATCCTTTGTTGGATGAAAAACCATATTCCGGAAAAATTTCATCATATTTAACCATTAAGTGATCTCTTGTCACTTTTGCAATGATACTTGCCGCACCAATTGAGATACTCTTCGCATCCCCTTTTATGATTGGAATCTGCTTTATTTTCACATTTGGAATAGTTACCGCATCATTTAATAATATATCGGGTAATTCTTGCAGTTTCGTAATAGCTTCTCTCATCGCCTCATAAGTAGCCTGAAGTATATTGATTTCATCAATTCTTTCAGGAGTTGCATATCCGATTCCTGTAGCAATCGCTTTCTCCATAATAATCTTATATAGCTCTTCTCTCTTTTTTTCAGTCAATTGTTTTGAATCATTGATATATAGAATATCACAGTCTTTCGGCAAAATTACGGCACCTGCAACAACCGGTCCGGCTAGTGGTCCCCTGCCAACTTCATCAATACCACATACATTTCCGTATATTTCATATTGATATTCATAAATTTTCAATTTTTCAATACGTTCCTTCTCTGTACTCAATTTATCAAGTCGTCTTTGTGCTTTATGGGCCTCTGATTTTACACTTTCTCTTTCATCATCCATAAATTCATTTATCAACTGTTTCAAGTCTTCCATTGATGATTCATTCAACAACTGCTTGATTTCTTTTATTGTCTTATCCATTGTTCTCTTCCTTTCAAAAAGAGCACATCTATATAAGATGCGCTCTTACCATACATGTACGAAACATGAATATGATCCATAAGTTTACTGATGCTGTATTTTCCCGAATTCAGAAAATGGCCATATACGAACCCATGCGCGACCTATTATATCACTTCTTCTAATATTACCTACACTGGGGTCTCTACTATCTGAGCTGTCATTTCTATTATCACCCATGACAAAATATTGATCATCTAAAAGTGTTATTGGCTGACCTGCAAGTCCTGGGCTAAGTATTACTTCTCTTCCATAATCTTCTTCTAATTTTTCACCATCTATAAATATGTTTCCTGATTCATCGATAAAAATTGTTTCTCCTGGCAATCCGATAATTCTTTTAATGTAATAGGTTTTTTTAGCATATTGATATGGAAAAACAATAATATCAAATCGCTTGGGATCCGCAAAACGATATGTAATCTTTTCTACAATTAAATTATCTCCACTTGTCAATGTGGGTTCCATACTGGATCCGATTACTTCTGTACGTTGTCCAACATAATGAATAATAAGGTAGGTCAATATCAAAACGGTTAATATATACAGACTTGTGCTTAATATTTCTTTTAAAAGATTTTTCATTTATTCCTTTCAAACCAAAGTTGCTTATTACTTTGGCTGTTCTAATGATAATTTTCCTAATCCGCCATTCCTGAATTCATCAATAAGAATTCTCGCTGCCTTTTTTATATCAGGCTTATTATCCTTTAAGACACATTTTCGATTATCTGCAATATATTCAAGGTAATCATATTCATCTTTTATTTCTGACTCAATACAAAATTTTTGTTTTATACAGTCTGGATATATCAATGCAATATACTTTATAAAATCAACAGCCAGTTCCTCAGTGATTAATATTTCATCATTGATGGAACCAATAAATGCCAATTTCATGCCAGTCTCATTATCATCAAATTTTGGCCATAGAATTCCCGGTGTATCTAATAATTCTAAATTTTTATTTAGTTTTATCCATTGTTTCCCTTTTGTTACACCAGGTTTATTGCCTGTTTTTGTACATGCTCTGCCTGCATAGGAATTGATAAATGTTGATTTTCCAACATTTGGTATTCCCACTACAATAGCTCGTACCGGTCTGTTTAAGATACCCCTTTTTCTATTTCGTTCGATTTTTTCTTTACATGCTTCATTTACTGCATTCTGAATATTCTTGAGTCCATATCCAGTTTTTGAATTAATTTCAAGGACAAACATACCCTTCTTTTTAAAATATTCTATCCACTTTTTATTAATAGATGGATCTGCCAAATCTGATTTATTTAAAAGTATGATCCTTGCTTTTCCTTTACCAAGGTCATCTATATCAGGATTACGGCTGCTAAGTGGAATGCGCGCATCTACAAGTTCTATAATTAAATCGATAAGTTTCATATCTTCCTGCATCATACGCTTTGCTTTTGTCATATGACCAGGATACCATTGATAATTCATGTTAAATCTCCATTTTACCTGATGAATCCGAACATCTGGTCCCCGAACCTATAGTGAAACCATGCTTTTCCTTCAATCAGTTTTTTATTTACCGGACCTATATTTCCGGATCGACTGTCTTCACTATTATTACGATTATCTCCTAAAACAAAATATTCATCATCGCCTAATATAACTGGGTTTTCTGCAATTCCTGGGTCTGCTACCTTATCGTAAGCTTCATTTTCTTCAACAACACCATTTACATAAAGTCTTCCATCTTTAAATTGTACGGTATCACCCGGTACTGCAGCCACTCTCTTAATGTAATAATGTGTATTTTGGTTTCCATTCGGTAAAAAAACTATAACATCTCCAGCCTTTGGCTGCATGATCAGGTAAGCAATCCGGTTGATTAATATCGTCTGTCCATTATATAAAGTATTCTCCATTGAGACACCAATTACACTTGTTTTCATTCCAAAACAGTAAATAATTCCGAATGCCATGGAAAGTGCTGCAATTATTCCAAATATGTAACTAAATATTTCTCGCAAAGCATCTGTAGATACCTTGACGCGTCTTCTATAAAAGTTAAGTCCTCTTCTTCCCGTAATCCTCACCACCTTTTCATCAGTATATCATATTGATGAAAAAAGGGACAATGTTTTCATTGTCCCTAAGTTGCAAATATTATTTAACAATTTCTTTGACTTTTGCTTTTTTACCAACTCTGTCTCTTAAATATGTCAATTTTGCTCTTCTTACTTTACCTCTTCTAACAACTTCAACTTTTTCAACATTTGGAGAATGTAATGGCCAAGTTCTCTCAACGCCTACACCATTTGAAGTCTTTCTAACAGTAAAAGTAGCACGATTGCTTCCACCCTGTTTCTTTAATACAGTTCCTTCAAATATCTGAACTCTCTCGCGATTTCCTTCTTTAATCTTACCATATACTTTTACGGTATCACCAACTTCAAAGGAAGGTACTTCAGATTTCAACTGTTCTTGTTCAATACTTTTAATAATTTCGTTCATGTCTTTTCTCCTTCTTTATGGATGTTCTTAATACCGATACGTAACAGAGGACCATCTAATTTTGCGACTAAAATAATATATCATATTTGCTTTATATTTGCAATATATTTTTCATACAAATCAGGACGTCTTTGTTTCGTCCGAATAATAGACTGTTCCAGTCTCCATTTTTCTATATTTTCATGATGCCCACTTAGCAATACATCGGGTACCTTTTTCTGGTTCCATACTTCTGGTCTCGAGTACTGGGGATATTCTAGTAAATTATTGGAAAATGATTCCTCTTCTCCAGATTCTTCATTGCTTAATACCCCTTTAACCATTCGTGCAATAGCATCTATCATAACCATCGATGGAAGTTCTCCACCTGTCAGAACATAATCTCCAATTGAAACATAATCCGTTACAATTTCTTCCAGTACTCTTTCATCTACTCCTTCGTAATGGCCACAAAGAAAAATTAAATTTTCTTCTTTTGATAAATCAATTGCCATTTTCTGATTAAAAACAGTTCCCTGTGGAGTCAGATATATGGTGCGTACTTTTTTATTACAATTTATTTTATTAATAATACTTAGATATGCATCATAAATAGGCTGAGCCTGCATTAACATGCCTGCTCCTCCACCATATGGATAGTCATCTACCTTTTTATGTTTATCTAATGTATAATCTCTTATATTTACAGCGTCAATTGAAATAACACCGCCATTAATTGACCTGCCTAATATACTGGTATTCAGACATCCTTCAATCATTTCAGGGAATAATGTCATAATATGAAAATTCATCATTACAGTAATCCTTCCAGAATATGAATGAACATCATTCTTTCTTTCATATTTACATTAAGAATACAATCTGTAATAGCTGGAACAAGAACTTCTCTCTTATCAGAAAGTTCAATCACATAAACATCATTTGCTCCGGTCTTTAATACATCCGTAATGATTCCATTTATTCCAAGTTCTTCATCTATTACTTTCATACCAATCAAATCTGCTATAAAATACTCATTCTCATCGAGTGGAACTGCCTGAGTCCTTGTTACATATAGTGGTTTACCCTTTAATATTTCGACATCATTTATACTTTGATATTCTTTAAACTTTAATATAGCTAATTGCTTAAAGTATTTCACGCTTTCAATATGAAGTATTTTTTCTTGATTATCTATTTCAATAATAACTTCTTTTAAATTACCAAATCTTTTTACATCATCGGTTGTAGGATATACTTTAACTTCACCTCTCACACCGTGAGTTGAAGATACCACTCCTACCTGAATTAAATCTGTCATCATCTCATTCCTTTTCACACATAATATTAAATATCATAATAGGGACACTCAAAAGAGTGTCCCCCTATTATTCATGACAATAATATCGTTCGCAGAGCGTACGATTTATTGCTTCATACAATAAAAAGTATCTTGATGCCAATAATTTATTGATGATTAGATGATTTCCACATCCACTCTCTTATTGTCTCCAAATGAGGCTGCCTTTACAACAGAACGAATTGCTTTTGCAATTCTTCCCTGTTTTCCAATTACCTTTCCCATATCAGAAGCAGCAACATGAAGTTCAACTGTTATATTTTTATCGTCTTCCTTCTGTGTTACAACTACTTCGTCTGGATTTTCAACAAGGGCTTTTGCGATTACTTCTACTAGTTCTTTCATAATCCACCTCCAAAAGCGTTTACTTTAATATGAGACTATTTTTCAATACCAGCGGCTTTTAAAATTTTTCCAACAACTTCCGTAGGTTTAGCTCCATTAGTAAGCCATTTCTTAGCTAATTCTTCATTAACTTTAAATTCACTAGGATCCGTGTTAGGATTGTATGTTCCAATTTCTTCAATGAACTTACCATCTCTTGGTGATCTTGAATCGGATACAACGATTCTATAAAGAGCATTTTTTTTCTGTCCCATTCTTCTTAATCTGATTTTTACTGCCATTTTCTTAATTCCTTTCTTATTGTCATCTTTATTATCTTACAAAGAATAAACTTTGTTTATTTAAAAAGGAAGCCTAAACTTACCTTTTTTTCCACCCATACCTCCCATCATTCCTGGGAGTTGTTTCATCATTTTCTGGCTTTGTTCAAACTGTTTAATGAAACGATTTACAACACTAATATCAACTCCGGCACCTTTTGCAATTCGGTGTTTTCTACTTGGGTTTAATAGTTTAGGTTTTTGTCTTTCCTCTTTTGTCATCGACAATACAATTGCATCCATATGTGCAAGTTGCTTATCGTCTACCATAGAATCTATATCACCTAATTTGGAACCCATACCTGGCATCATGGATAGGACGCTTGACATTCCACCCATTTTTTTCATCTGCTTCATACTTTCAAGATAATCATCAAAATCAAATTTGCCCTTTTTCATCCGGGCTGACATTTGTTTTTCCTTATCTTTATCAATATCAATGTTTTCTTGAATCTTATCAATCAGCGTCAGGACATCACCCATGCCTAATATTCTATTTGCCATACGGTCAGGATAAAACTGTTCCAAATCGGAAAGCTTTTCTCCCATACCAACATAAAGAATTGGTAAATCTGTTACTGCTTTAATGGAGAGTGCCGCACCACCTCTTGTGTCACCATCCATCTTAGAAAGTATAACACCATCTACTCCTACTTTTTCCTTGAAATCCGATGCCACATTAACGGCATCCTGACCGGTCATTGCATCTACAACTAATAATGTCTGATGAACTTCTACATTGTTTTTGATATTCTGTAGTTCCTGCATCATCTCTTCATCAATATGAAGTCGACCTGCTGTATCGATTATAACTACATTATGACCATTTTTCTGTGCATGTTCAATCGCCGCTTTTGCGATATCTACTGGGTTCTGTTTATCACCCATTGCAAAAACATCAACCTGTTGCTTCTCACCATTTATCTGTAATTGCTTAATTGCTGCTGGTCTGTACACATCACATGCAACAAGCAATGGTTTTTTACCCTTTAATTTAAGTTTTCCGGCTATTTTAGCAGTTGTTGTTGTTTTACCAGCACCTTGTAAACCACACATCATAATTACAGTGATAGCTTTACCTGGCTGCATTTTAATCTCGGTGGTCTCAGAACCCATTAAAGAAGTCATTTCTTCATTAACTATCTTGATTACCATTTGCCCGGGATTCAATCCATTCATAACATCTGAACCAATAGCCCGCTCTTCAACCGCTTTGATGAATTGTTTTACTACACGAAAATTAACGTCAGCTTCTAACAAAGCCATCTTAACATCTTTACATGCCAGTTTAACGTCTTCTTCCGTTAAGCGCCCTTTGCTTCTCAAATTCTTGAAAACATTTTGTAATTTATCTGTTAAACTTTCAAATGCCATTCTATAACTCCTCTAGAATCTGATTCGCTAAATCTTTTATTTCTTTTTGAGTTGAAATTACTTCTATTCTCTGGACAGTATCTTTTACTTTGGAAAATTTTTCAATAAGATGAAGTCTTTCCTCATAACTGACAAGAATCTTATCACATCTTCTTACTAAATCAAAAACACCTTGTCTACTAATCTGCATATTCTGTGCTATCTCGCCAAGAGACATATCCTGATATACAATCGCTTCATAAATCTGTTTCTGATGTGGTGTGAGTAATTCGCCGTAAAAATCATATAATAAACCTTGTTCTACAATTTTTTCCATAGTATCTCCTCATCACTTGATTAGTTTAACTTACAAAAAGAAAAGTGTCAAGTATTTTTACTAGACACTCTGGTTTAATGATGTAATATGTAATAAAAAATATCATAATAAAATAATTGCAGATATGAATAATAAAGAAGCACTACTAATCACAACTCCTTTATTTCCCTTCGTTCCATTAAAATATCCATGTAGAAATCCATAAACGGATGCTATAAGGGTAAATATAATAACTACCACTAAATCGATTAATGCATTACTATTAGATTCAAATACGCAAATACCAACCACAATTGCTTCAAAACTGCTTTGAAGTGCCAGAAGTATGCATGTCTTATTTGTTAATTGCTCTGCTCTCTTTTCAAGAAATGTCTTTCTACTGAATGCTTCCATTAACAGTCTATAAACAATAATCACAAGAAGTGCAATTACAATTCCTCTTGTAATTTTTTTTACTGATTGAATTGGGTAAATATATTCAATTAGATAAGAAATAAATATTCCTATACCTACAAGAACAATCATTATTATGGAATATAAAACACCAGTTCCTACTATTTTTTTCTTTCCTATCGTCGCCTGTGTTGCACCTAACTTAGATATTGTACTAAAAACATATAAAGCTAGTCCTACTGACAACATCATAACATAGAGTAAATTCATAATGTTCCTCCCCAAAACCTCTATAACTATTATCTTTATTTATCATAATAGTAAATATAGTTTTTGAAAATATGCAATTGAATTTTAATGTTATTTTTACTATACAATTATTACAATTTGTATATATTACAATTTACTGGCGAAAATATCTTTATATCCTTCTCCATAAATTTCTGTAGCATTTGTAATAATCATAAAAGCTGCTGGGTCAGTTTCTTTTACGATATTCTCTACTTTTATTGATAAATTCTTCTTTACTACACAAAGTATAATATTACGCTTTCGACCACTATAAGCTCCTTGACCGTTTAAATAAGTTACTCCAATGTCTGCCTCATCCAAAATTTTTTTAGCAATCGTTTCATCATGATCACTAATGATATAGATCATTTTTGCCTCATCTCTTCCATATAAAACCGTATCAAGAACTATACTTAAAATAAATACTCCCATAAAAGCATAAAATACGGCATCTAAGTTTTTAAAGATAATCCCTGAAAAACAAATTATGATAATGTCAGAAATTAAAAATAAATTTCCAGTTCTAATGTGTGGATATTTAAGTCTTAAAAGTTTAACAACAATATCTGTCCCTCCTGTTGTTGCATCACATCGAAATATGATTGCAAGCGAAACAGCAATAAGTACATTTCCCATAATGGATGCTAAGAACATAGATTTCGTTAGTGGTAGCATTTCTTTTAATATATTTGTAAATATGGAAATTGCAAATGTAGCATATATACTTGAGAAAAGAAAACGAAATCCAAATTTTTTTAATCCAATCATAAATATGGGTATATTGAGAATAAGAAGAATGGTACCAATCTGTAATGGTATAAAACGGCTGAAAATAATTGAAATGCCTGTTAATCCACCTGGTACAACATTATTAGGGTCCAAAAATAAAGTTACTCCTACTCCATAAAAAAATGATGCAACAGTTATAATTACATATTTTATAAAGAATGATCCTATTGTTTTGTTCATCATATTTTCTTCTCTCCTGATTTTATAATATTATTCTCATCTAAGAAGAAAAAAATCCGCAAAAAATTTGCGGATTTTCAGAATTATATATGAAATTATATATTTGTCCTTACAAGTTTAGGCTGATAGCCTTCTCTTTCTAATGATTCCATAATTTTATTTTTATGTTCTGTGCCAAACGCTTCTAATGTAATACGAAGTTCTACTGCGGCACTACGGTTTATCGAAATAAACTGATTATGTTCTAGTTTAATTACATTACCATTTTCTTTTGCAATCACACTTGATACTCTGCTTAACTCACCCGGTTTATCTGGTAAAAGTACCGAAACCGTAAATATCCTGTCTCTTAAGATAAGGCCTTTTTGAACAACACTTGACATGGTAATAACATCCATGTTGCCTCCGCTTAGAATAGAGACTATTTTTTTATCCTTCACATTTAGATTTTTTAATGCTGCAACAGTAAGTAAACCGGAATTTTCCACAACCATTTTATGATTTTCAACCATATCTAGGAATGCTACAACTAATTCTTCGTCTTCTACTGTTATAATATCATCAAGATTTTTCTGTAGATATGGGAAAATTTCTTTACCAGGTGTTTTTACTGCTGTACCATCTGCAATGGTATTAACTTTAGGGAGCGTTACAACCTTTTTTTCCTTTATGGAAACTTGTAAACAGTTGGCTCCTGTCGGCTCTACACCTATAACTTTTATCTTTGGATTTAACAATTTTGCAAGAGTAGAAACTCCTGTTGCAAGGCCTCCTCCTCCAATCGGTACTAAAATATAATCTACTAATGGAAGCTCTTTGATGATTTCCATTGCAATTGTACCCTGACCGGTTGCAACTGCTTTATCGTCAAATGGATGAATAAATGTATATCCAAATTCATCTGCTAATTTATATGCATATTCGCATGCCTCATCATATACATCTCCATAAAGGACTACTTCTGCGCCATAGCCTTTTGTTCTGTTCACTTTAATGAGTGGTGTTGTGGTAGGCATTACGATGGTAGCTTTTGCTCCAAAGCACTTAGCTGCATATGCAACACCCTGTGCATGATTTCCGGCTGATGCCGTAATAAGGCCTTTTTTTCTATCTTCATCACTTAAAGTACTAATTTTGTAATATGCACCTCGTACTTTGTATGCTCCTGTGAATTGCATATTTTCCGGTTTTAAATAGACCTTGTTTCCTGTCTGGTTACTTAAATAGTCACTGTAAACAAGTTTTGTCTCTAACGTGACTTTTTTTACTGCTTCAGATGCTTCTTCAAATTCTTTTAGTGTTAACATAATGTCTCCTCTTCTTTAACATCAAATAATGCATTTACAAAGCGCTCTGCATCAAATGTCTGTAAATCTTCAATCTTCTCTCCAACCCCAATAAATTTAACAGGTATTGATAATTCAGATTGTATTGCGATAGCGATTCCTCCTTTTGCAGTACCATCCATTTTGGTCAGAACAATACCTGACAATGGTGCTGCCTGTGAAAACTCTTTAGCTTGTGCAAGTGCATTTTGACCCGTTGTACCATCTAGTACAATTAAATTTTCTTGTTTAGCCTCTGGAAATTCTCTTTCAATGATACGATTCATTTTCTTAAGTTCTTCCATAAGATTCTTTTTATTGTGTAATCTTCCTGCCGTATCACACAATAACACATCTACATGCCTCGATCTTGCAGCCTTAACAGCATCATATAAGACACTTGTAGGGTCTGCTCCTTCATTTCCTTTTATGATATCAACTCCTGCCCTGTGCGCCCATTCTTCAAGTTGTTCACTTGCTGCAGCTCGAAACGTATCTGCAGCAGCAATTAATACCCTTTTTCCTTCCTTTTTCAATATGGAAGCAAGCTTTCCAATTGTTGTTGTTTTGCCAACACCATTAACACCTATAACCATAACAACACTGGTAGTTTTTAAAAAATCATAATCTTTCTCATTTACCTGCATTTGCTGCTTAATACTTTTAATCAAATATTCTTTGCATTCTTCCGGTTCTTTTATATGGTTTTCCTTGATGGCTTTTTTTAGTCTTTCTAATATTTCCTGTGTACTCTTTACGCCAACATCTCCCATAACAAGTATTTCTTCGAGTTCCTCAAAAAGTTCATCATTAATGGAATCATAAGATGAAAACAATGTATCAATCCCGCTTATTATATTCTTTCTAGTTTTACTTAAGCCCTGTTTTAAGCGGCCCCATAATCCAAGTTTTTCTTCCATTCATACTCTCCATTAAGTATTTAATATTTTACTTACATTAATTTTTCAAATCATCCTCAATTAAATTTACACTGACAAGTGTAGAAACTCCCTTTTCCTGCATTGTAATTCCATATAATCTGTCTGCACTTTCCATCGTCCCTCTACGGTGAGTAATTACAATAAACTGAGTATGTTTTGTTAATTTGTGAAGGTACTTTGCAAACCTTCCTACATTACTCTCATCTAGTGCAGCCTCTATTTCATCTAATAAGCAAAATGGTGATGGCTTAAGATTTTGTATAGCAAAGAGTAATGCGATAGCAGTTAAAGCCTTTTCTCCACCTGAAAGCTGCATCATATTTTGAAGCTTTTTACCTGGTGGCTGTGCAATAATTCTGACACCTGCTTCAAGAATATCCTCATCCTCCATTAGTTCAATCGTTCCCTTTCCACCACCAAATAATTCCTTAAAAACTTTATCAAACTCATTATTAATTTTTTGAAACTTCTCTTGGAACTGTTTTCTCATTGCAGCATCTAATTCTTCAATAATGTGAACTAGAGTTTTCTCTGCCTCAACTAAATCATCATGTTGGGTCTTTAAGAATTGATATCGCTCTGATATGTTCTTATAATCCTCAATTGCATTTACATTAACATCACCAAGTTTTCGTATTTCGTCTCGAAGAATAGCAACAATTTTTTTCATTGAAGGCAAATCATTCATTTCTTCATTGCGTAACAGAGATGCATCATGTAATGTTACCTCATACTCATTCCACATATAATCTATCTGATTTTTTATTGCTTCCTGTAACTTCTCTTTTTGAGCATTTAAACGATAAACCTCTTTATCAAGTGAAGATATTTTACCTGCTAATTCTTCTCTGGTTGTAAAGAAGTTTTTTTGTTTCATTGTGAGATTTTCTTTCTCATCCAGATCATTCTTCATATTTTGTTCTGTTTGAGTCTGTGTCGTATGAGATTCTGAAATTGTACTCTCTATCTTAAGAATACTCTGTTCCTTCTGAGTAATTATTTCTGTACTATTACCAATCTCGGATAAAATTTCATTCAATTCCAAAGCAAATCTTTCTTTTTCACTTAGAATTCTTTCCAGATTCTGATTTTCAAATCCAACCTGTTGAAGTATTTTCTCTACTTCTACTTCTTTTTTTGAAAGTTCATCTGCCTGAATTGTTTCTTCATGACGCTTTTCTTCAAGTTGATTTTGATAACCTGTAATCTGTTCTTCTGTATCCTTTTCCAGCTTTTCAGACAATATCAGTTCTTTTGTAATCTGCTCTTTTTCTGTAGTAATTGTTAATACCTGTTTTTCTAACTGTGCTGACTCATTTTCTAGCAGATTATAATCTGACTGTGTTTCTTCCTGTTTACTCCTTGCAGAAGCCACATTTAGTCTTGCTGTATTTTGCCTAATAAAAGCTTCTTGAAGTATTAATTTATTTGATTCTAATTCGCATCTTAACTTATTTCTTTCTTGTTTGGTACTTTCAATATCAGTAATAAGTTTATCAATCTGGGTCAGGTAGATTTTAATCTGTTTATCTAAATCTTCCATCTCTCTTCTTCTTGATAAAAGATTACTATTATTCTTAAAGGCACCTCCACTGATTGCACCACCAGGTACTAAAAGTTCGCCTTCAAGTGTTACCATACGGATTCCATAATCATACTTTTTTGCTATCATTACCGCATGATCTACATTGTCTACCACTAAAATTCTTCCAAGCATAGTAGTGGCAACATTCTTATACTTTTTATCGGTATTTACAAGAGAATCTGCAAGTCCAAGAACCCCTTCCTCGTTTAAAGCTTCTGATGTCTTGAACTCCTGAGGGGTTTTTATACTCGTTAAAGGTAAAAAAGTAGCCCTGCCGCTTTTTTCCTTTTTTAAGAGTGCTATCATTTTTTTGGCAGTATCTTCATCTGTTGTAACAATATTTTGAATATTGCCTCCTAAAGCTGTTTCAATTGCAGTTTCATATTTCTTATCAACATTGATGATATCTGCAACAACACCTACAATACCCTTATTGTTTTCTTTCTGTTCCATTACCTTTTTAACAGATCCACCATATCCTTCATATCGTTCTGTTAAATTGGATAATGCCTCTAGTTTAGATTTATCCTGATGATAACGCACCTGGGTGTCCCGTAACGTTTCATCCATTTTTGACATCTTATCTCGTAATGAATTAACTGTATTTTCCTTTATTTTCTGTTCTTCATTAAGGTTTGAAATATCTTGTGATATTACATTGAATTCTTCTTCTAGACGTTTAATCTCATCTTTTTGTTTTTCTTCGTCTGTTTTTGCAGTAACTAATTTAGAGGTAAGGCTAGCCTTTTGTATATCAATTTGTTCAGACATGGTATCTAAACGTTCCATTTTGGATTTAATGGTAGCTCTCTCATTTAACGTCTGAATAATAGTATTTTTTCCGGATTCAATCTCATTATTAAGTTCTTCTATTTTAGACTGTATTTCGCCTAACAATTGTTTGATTGCATCACGTGCATTTTGTGCACTGGTAAGGCAAGAATCTATTTCCTGCTTTTTATCAGCGACTTTATTCTGTTCTGCTTCCTTTGCATCAATTTCCTTCGAAACATTCTGCTTTCTTGTTCCTAAATGTTGCTCGTTTCCTTTTATGGAATTAATCTGCTCTTTGAGTACATTGATTTCACCCTCTAATTTACCTCTGATTAATCCTGTGTCGCTTAATGTTTTTCTTTCATCCTCTATCTGAACCTCCAACTGTTCCAGTTTTGAGGCAATTGTTTCATATTCTTCTTTTATACTTTCATATTGCTCATTCGAATTATTTAAATCTGTAACGGCTATATTATAATTATCTTCTACATGTGTCAGTTGTTCTTTTATTCGGTTATTTTCGAGTAAAAACATATTGACATCAAGAGTCTTTAATTCTTCCTTCTTTTTTAGGTAGACCTTTGCTTTTTCTGCCTGTTTTTCTAAAGGTACTATTTGTTTTTCAAGCTCCCCTAAAATATCATTAACACGTACAAGATTTTGCCTTTCTTCATCAAGTTTCTTCTCTGATGCTATTTTCCTTCGTTTAAACTTAACAATTCCAGCCGCTTCATCGAACAGTTCTCTTCGTTCTTCCGGTTTCCCACTTATAATTGCATCAATCTGCCCTTGTCCAATAATTGAGTAACCCTCTTTACCAATTCCGGTATCATAAAACATCTCATTGATATCTTTCAATCGGCAGGAAGTACCATTAATCATATATTCGCTTTCACCCGAACGATATATTCTTCTAGATACCGTAACTTCATCATAATCAATTGCTAATTGATGATCACTATTATCAAGAGTGATTGCAACATATGCATAACTTAATGGTTTTCTTGTCTCAGTACCGGAAAAAATAACATCCTGCATGGAAGCACCACGAAGCTGCTTAATTCTCTGTTCACCAAGAACCCATCTGACAGCATCTGCTACATTACTCTTGCCACTTCCATTTGGTCCTACAATGCCTGTAATCCCATTATGAAATTGAAAGTTTATCTTATTGGCAAAGGATTTAAATCCGTGTACCTCAATATTCTTTAGATACATTTTTTTCTCCTGTCTATTATCTTTTGAGTCCAATAAGACGACTCGCATAACGTGTCGTCATTTGGTTACCTGTTTATGTATTAAGGCATAATTTTTTCTTTTAGTAGTAAAATTGCTTCATATGCTGCCTGTTGTTCTGCTGCTTTTTTCGTTCTTCCCTGTCCTGTTCCGATTACAGAACCATTAACAACAGCTTCAACAACAAAACTTTTTTCATGATCCGGTCCTTCCTCTTTCAATAACCGGTACATAAATTCTGTATCAGGATTTTCCTGAACCATTTCCTGTAATACTGTTTTACTATCATAAAATAAAATTTTATTTTCTAAATCAGACAAAATGAATCGATTAATAAATTTACTTGCTGTTTTAAGACCGCCATCAAGATAGAGTGCACCTATTACTGCCTCCATGGCATCCGATGTGATGGACTCTCGTTCTCTGCCGCCTGTAGATTCTTCACCTTTACCTAAAAGCATAAATTTTCCCAGTTCTAAATCTTTTGCGCAATAAGCCAGTGCTGGTTCGCATACCATAGAAGAACGTAATTTAGTTAATTTACCTTCGGGCATATCTGGATTCTCATGAAACAAAAAATCACTTGATATTAATTCCAAAACAGCATCTCCCAAAAATTCCAGTCTTTCATAATCCTTTAACCTGTTAATTTTTTGTTCATTAGCAAAAGAACTATGTGTAACGGCCTCCTTCAAAAGCTGCTTATTTTTAAATTGATATCCGATTCTTTCTTCTAGTAATGTTAGCGGATAAACAGAGAACATAATTTTCCTTTCTATTTACTGCATAATAACTTTGCAGTATAACCTTTCTATTTTGAAACATTCCCAAAATGTCGAAAAAGCCCATGATGGGCTTTCGATGTTATTAAAGTTCACTTTTAATCAACTCAACCGCTTCTTCAACAGTTGTTATTTTTTCAGCCTTTTCTGGTGGAATCTCAATATCAAATTCTTCTTCAAGACCCATAATAATCTGAAATACATCTAAGGAGTCAGCTCCTAAGTCATCTGCAAATGTTGATTCCATTGTAATCTCTTCCGGATCCACACTTAAAACTTCAGCAATAACTTTTTTTAATTTTTCAAATTCCATGATAAATACCTTCCTTACGTCTTACTCGTCATCTTTTGAGATAACCTGTTTTATTTTGTCATTAATGTTTTGTTGTTTAAACGTAATACATTGTTTTAATGTATTCTTTATCTCTTGTGCTTTTGAACTACCATGTGTTTTAACAACCAGACCATTTAATCCAAGTAACGGTGCACCACCATATTCAGATGCATCAAAAGTCTTTAGTGTTGTTTTAAGTGCTGGCTTTACAAGTAATGCTCCAATCTTACTTCTTAGAGATGTCATCATACCTTCTTTCACTTTCGAAATTAGTGTTGAACCTACACCTTCATATAACTTCAAAATAACATTACCTACGAAAGCATCACACACTATGACATCTGCATTACCATTTGGGATATCTCTAGCCTCAATACTGCCAACAAAATTAATATCGGGACAATTCTTTAGAAGTGGATATGTTTCTTTTACTAAAACATTTCCTTTTTCCTCTTCAGCACCAATATTAACAATGGCAACTCTTGGATTCTTAACGCCAACTACATTTTCCATATAAACAGAACCAATTTTAGCAAATTGAACTAAAAATGAGGAACGTGCATCAACATTAGCACCACAATCGATTAATAATGCAACTCCATCTTTTGTTGGAATTAGTGGTGCTAATGGTGGTCTTTCTACACCCGTTATTCTTCCAACAATGACCTGTCCTCCTACTAAAATAGCACCTGATGATCCTGCTGATACAAAGGCATCACAATCTTTGTTCTTTACCATTGTCATTGCTTTTACAATTGAAGAATCTTTCTTCTTTCGAATTGCCATTACCGGAGGTTCTGCCGTTTCTATGACTTCTGTTGCATCAACAATTTCTAATCGGTCCTTGTCATAGTTATATGCTTTTAACTCATCTTCAATAATGTGTTTCTGCCCTACCAAGAAAACTTTTAGGTCTTTGTTCTCCGCCAATGCCTGGGCAGCACCCTTGATTATCTCAGAAGGAGCATTATCTCCTCCCATTGCATCAAGTGCAACGTTAACATATTCAGGCATATCTTTTCTCCATTCTTCCAAATATCTTTCTTTACTATACTAAAGGAGTTTATAAAAATCAAGTTGTATATAAAAAAAATACATTATAGATGAATCACAAATGACTTTGTATATTCTTTCGTCGGTATTCTATTCAATTCCAGATTCCCGTTGTGCAATTTTACTATCTTATAAGCGATACTCAAACCAAGACCACTTCCATTTTTACTATTTCTTGATGCATCACCCATTGCAAAAGGCTCAAATATTGTTTTTGCAATATCTTCATCTATCTGCTTTCCATTATCTGCTATGATAATTTCAATATCATCCACTCTTTTTAACTTAATATAAACACTATCCCCTGACTCATTATGCTTTAAAGAATTATTAAGTATATTGGTGATAGCTCGAGATATCTGAATTCTATCTATATACGCATAAATTGGTTTTTCCGGTATTTCAACATTTAACTCAATATCTTTATTTTCAAAATCCATATATAACATGGCAACATTTTCACGTAATACCTCTGAGAGATCCTGATTTTTTCTGGCTAATTTAAAACCATCACTTTGTAACTTAACATATTCAAATAAAAAGGAAACCATCTCATCTACTCTTAATGATTTTACATATATATTATTCAGATACTCCCTCTTCTTTTTTTCATCCGTTACTACATCATCTTTTAAAGCCTGAGAATAACCAGTAATAGTTGTAAGCGGAGTTTTCAGATCATGTGCAATGTCTGCTAACAGAAGATTTCTCTGCCTTTCAATAGCCATTTCCTGTTCCTGAACTTTACTTGAAACAGATTTTGAAAAATAGATTACCGCTACCGCATATGGCAGTATCGCAATGAAAAGTAAGAGTAATAAGATTGCAATAATAGCTGTCTGTATAATAAATTTATATTTTTCCGGCACTGCCTGATTTAATACAAAAATCTTTGTATCTATATTAAAAAAAGTGTTTGTAATCTTATCAAAAAGATATACCAAGGGTAATGAAATAACACTTGGAAGAATTTCGAAAATACTTTTTATTAATGCTAAGACCAGATAAATTACAACCCCGAGTAGCATTCCTCCCCTTGTATACTGCATATCTACCTGATTTTTCCCTAAAAACTTACTAAGTAATGGAAAAATAACGTTTTCATAGAAGACATAAATCATTCTCTCGGCGACAGCGATACAGCATAATAAAAGGATAAATTTTTTAACCACAAATGATTTCAATGACTTAAGGTTTTCCTTCGTTATTGTCAATTGTTCCATCTATTTCTCCATTCTGTATCCAAGTCCTCTTACTGTTTTTATATACTCATTTCCATCATCCGACAATTTAGTTCGTAGTTTGCTGATACAGACCATTATATTATTATCTGCACCCAAAAAATTTTCTTCTCCCCATCCGCATGCAAATAATTGTTGTTTCGTAAAAACTTTTCCGGGATTCTTCATAAACAGTTCCATTAATCGGAATTCTACTGAAGTCAAATCAATTGTTATCTCTCCTTTATATAAAATGCAGGAAGATGTATCTAATTTCAAATCCTTTATTACTAATAATTCCTGTTCTTCCGGTCTCGAGCCAAGTGAATAAAAACGTCTAAGATTTGATTTTATTCTTGCAGCAACTTCCAGCGGATTAAATGGTTTCGTAATGTAATCATCTGCTCCCAAATCAAGACCCAGTATTTTATCTGCATCCTGTACTTTTGCAGACAAAATCATAACTGGGATATTACTTTGTTCTCTAATTTTTTTTAATAATCTATATCCATCCATTTTAGGCATCATGATATCAATTACAGCTAAGTCAAATTTTATCTTACTTAATATTTCAAAAGCTTCAATTCCATCCTTTGCATCATAAACTTCATAGTCGTCCTTTTCTAGATAAAGTCTTAGTAAATCCCTAATTTCCTGCTCGTCATCTGCTAATAATATTTTATATCTCATTGTAACGCGCCTTTCTTAATATGTTTAAAAGAAACCGACAGAATATTATATAATCCTGTCGGTTTCATTATACCACTATTTATATCATCATTTCATTATTAATTATCCTTCTATCTGTGTTATTGATTCGTATTTAAATGTATCTTTGTTATCTGCAGATAATGTATTATATAATTCTGCTTTTGTAAGATTCATATAAGGTTCAACATAGAAAACAGACAAGATTCCAAGTGTAAACAGACTTAATATATTCCATCCAATAAAGGATAAATCAAGGACAAATGTATGCCACTTCTGTCCGTTCATCATTTCCTTACTTAATAGAAAGGCATCTTCCTTTGAAATAGAAGGGTTATCACCTAAAATGTAAGGAATCATTCTATATTCATAACCTTTAACAATACCGGGTATTATTAAAAGTAGAAACCATAAAAAAGTATACAAATCTCTCATAAACATAATTTTTGTAATATTACTATAACTATGATCAAATGCAAATGCAATTTCCCTTACCTTGGTTGATTCATTCATTTCTTTTGCAAAGAATCTTTTAATACCAACAACAAATGGATTTAAGACAAAGATTGATATCAGCAAAACTACTACAAAAACAACAAGAAAAACAACTACAAGTCCTACTATCATACCGACTATCATCGCCGTTGACATATGTTCACTTGATACCTTTTGATCATTAATTTGATTTGATTCATTTCCAATATCATCTTTTATTTCATTTGGTGATTCAATTGCTACTTGACTCCCTTTTCCAAAACCTTCTGAGAAATTATAAGATGAACCTGATCCAAATCCTCCTGATACTAATGCAAGTATTAAACTTACTAATACCATCTTCCAATAGCTCTTTTTAAATACAACCTTTGCTTTACTTTTTAGTTCTTTTCTTTCCCACATTTTTTTATCTCCTATTTGATATGATTCATTATGTATTGCTTCTTATGAGATTATCATATCAGCTTATTCTTAACGCCAAATACTTCGTTCCTTAACGTATCCTTAATCTTTAGATTTAAAAATATTAATTGAAATAATGAAAAAGGGCTCTTTCGTCAAAAACGAAAAAACCCAAATGTTCTAATTAATCCTGTGCTATAATTTCTTTTTTGTTGTAAGAACCACAAGCCTTGCATACTCTATGAGGCATCATTAAAGCACCACATTTGCTGCATTTAACCAATGTAGGAGCGCTCATTTTCCAGTTTGCTCTTCTTTTATCTCTTCTACCTTTGGAAGATTTATTTTTTGGACAAATAGACATATCGTTACACCTCCTTATTCGCGTTAAAGATCTCTTTTATTCCTGCCAGTCCGGGACTTGGTACAAATGTGTCACATCCGCACGATCCAGTGTTAAGATCTTTACCACATACTCTGCAAATTCCTTTGCAGTCTTCACGGCATAAAATCTTCGTTGGCCAGTTCAATATCATCTCACTATAAATCAGGTCGTCTACATTTAAGTGATAACCATCCATAAAATTCTCATTTTCATCTTGTTCTTCTTCAAGCTTCTTCACGTCAGGCGAATCGACTTTGACTTCAAAACCTAGATGGAATGGATATTCCACACTCTTTAAACATCTATCACAATTCATCATTACAACAAAGGACGTATCGACCTTTACGATTGCTTTTCCAGTTCCGATATTACTTATTTTTAGTTCAATCGGCTCTTTCTTAACAATCTGATAAGAATCTCTTCCTATTTGAACAGATTCTCGCTCCAATATAATCACTTCTGTAATACTCTTGTTATCTGATGTAAAGATATCTGTTAAATTCACTAGCATATCAGACTCCTGCCGCATTTATTTAATACGGTTTCACACTCAAACAATTATACAAAGCATCTTATTCTTTGTCAAGGCTAATTTATACTAATTGTGCCTGTACAGCTGTAAGTGCAACAACACCTACTACATCTTCCCACGTACATCCTCTGGATAAATCATTAACTGGTTTTGCAATTCCCTGAAGCATAGGTCCATAAGCCTGAGCTTTTCCTAATCTCTGCACTAATTTGTATCCAATATTACCGGCATCCAAATTAGGAAAAATTAATACATTTGCTTTTCCACCGATTTCACTCCCTGGAGCCTTTGTTTTCGCTACGGAAGGTATAAGTGCTGCATCTGTCTGTAATTCACCATCTAATAACAAATGGGGATACTGTTCATGTGCTATTATAGTAGCTTCCACTACCTTATCCACAAGCGGATGTTTCGCACTTCCCTTTGTTGAATGGGAAAGCATAGCAATAATTGGCTTTGCACCTATTAAATTCTTAAAACTTTTTGCACTGGTATCTGCAATTGCTGCCAGTTCTTCTGCAGTTGGGTCCTGATTTAATCCACAGTCTGCAAAAAGAAAAGTTCCGTTATATCCCAATTCGCAATCTGGAACATCAAGTATGAAAAATCCGGATACTAACTTAACCCCGGGTGCTGTTTTTAATATCTGTAAAGAAGGACGAAGTACATCAGCAGTTGCATGGCAGGCACCCGCAACCATTCCATCTGCATCATTGGCTTTTACCATCATAACGCCAAATGTAAGCGGATCATTTAATAATGTCTCACGTGCCTTTTCCAGAGTCATTCCTTTTGCTTTTCTTGTTTCATATAATAAATCTACATATTCATTAAGTTTGTCCGTACTTTTGGGATCAACTACTTTAGCACCTGATATATCAACCTCTAACCAACCGGCACCATCCATAATTTTTTCCTCATCGCCTACCAGAATGATATTAGCAATCCCTTCTTCAATAATATGAGATGCTGCAATCAGAGTACGTTTGTCATTCGTTTCAGGCATGACAATTGTTTTGATATCAGCTCGTGCTTTTTCTTTAATTTTATCTATATATGCCACTGTTTTACCCTCCAAAACATTTGAATTGCCTTCTTTTATATTATATCCAATCAATAAATTGTATACAAGAAATTTTTATTCAAAAATTGTATAAAATCAAGCACAAAAATGATATTCTTATAACTGAGGTGAAGCTATGAATATTACCGGTATTATTGCAGAATATAATCCATTTCATAATGGACATTTATACCAGATTAATAAGGCACATAAAGAAGGTGCAGATTATATCATTATAATAATGAGCGGTGATTTTATGCAGCGAGGCACTCCTGCTATTGTTGATAAATACACGCGAACCAGAATGGCATTATTAAATGGAGCTGAT
>CAZQTM010000011.1:0-22750 GCA_964595855.1 uncultured Lachnospiraceae bacterium
AACAAACCTATTGGCAGACTTAAATATGCGCTTATTTAATTCCGCCAACGGGTTAGGGTATTGTATATTTTAATTGATATCTCAATACCCATTTTAATGAGACATCAACAAATTACATGGTACTATAAAAAAGGCAACCGCCTTTATAGTAAAAATTTAACGAACTTTTGTTTTAAATGTGGGCATCATATTGAATCCTATTGTGATTTCAAGAGGACTACTTTCATTCCCTTCAAAATATATCATTGGGCAAAGTCTATATGTAAACTTTCTATAATTGTTACTTGGATATTTCGATTTTAAAATGTTTAATTTATTGTAAAGTATATCCTTATTCTTGGCAAAAACAAAATTCCAGAAATATCTATATTCATGCGTATAATCAGAAATATCAAAACAAGGATAAAATTCTCTGTCCATACCTACAAAAACTCCTTCTTTGGGTTTTCCTGACATTGCACAACTTATTATATCATTTATTCCGTTAAATGTTACGCCATAAATTTTAATATTTCTATTTCTATTTATTTTCATACGTAAATTTATAATCGTCATTCTACTATAGAATGGCATTTTTGTTATTATTTCAAAACTAATAGACAAAAAGAGAGCACTCATTGCATTGACAAGTGCGATTGTTACGTCGGCTTTTTATAGAACAGCTAAGAATTTAAAATTTCATACACGTGTCCAATTAGTCACAGTCTTTGCCGCTTAGCTGTTGAGACCAGTTTCATGCTCGGGCTATGGATGCACCAGTAAAAATCGGCCTTTATGATTTATCCTTATGATATCGTATTGACTGCCGTCTCTTGTTTCTTTACCAGAGATACGTCGTACCCCAATTTTGATAGCTCACCTTTCAAATATGTCTTTCGCCTGGCCTCTATCTTTTGTGGGACATATTGTGGCCCAAGTTCTTTATATGTTACACCATTCAATACAAAATGTACTGCGACCAAAAGACTATGACCAATAGCGATAAGTGCGCGTTTCTTTCCACGACGGGCTGCTATACGATGGTACCTCTCACCGAAGAACGTGTTTTTGGTTCGGGACGCTGCCCATGCGGCTTCTGTTATTACCGCCTTCACTTGTTTGTTGCCGTGATTCGTTCTTCCGCTTTTTTTTACCGGCAGACTCATTGTTGCCGGGACATATACCAGCCCATGAGGCAAGATGCTTCTCTGTGGGGAATTTATTCATGTCCATTCCTATCTCTGCTATCAAATCCTCTATGACCTTCGTGTCAAGACCGGGAATCTCCCTCAGTAGCGCCTGGATATTATCATAAGGTGACAATATCTTTTTTATCTGACTGTCAAGGGTGTCTATGCTGTCCTGAGTAGTCTTGATATTACTCTTTATGACATGAAGCAGGAACACCTGATGGGAAGTGATAGTGCCGGTACAAGCTTCCAGAATCTCCTCAGGAGTGGACTGGATCTTTCCATGGTAGACGTCCCTTATGTCATCCAATGTCAGTCTTACACCATTGCAAAGCTTGTCTATCAATATTGTAGCGGTCTTGCCACAAGTATCAGAAAATACACTGGACAGTTTTATATTGCCATCCTCAAGGACACGGATTATGCGGTTCTTGTCTGCTGATATGCTTTGGATAAGTTTCTTGCGGTATCGCGTAAGATCCCTAAGCTCACGTTGTTCACGTGGAGGAACATAGCTCGGCTTGAGCAAACCGGCAAGCAGAAGCTTGCATATCCGCTCACTATCCATCTTGTCTGTCTTATGACCGGGAACATTCTTTATATGACGGGCGTTCACAATCCATATATTGGGTATATGACCATCCAATACATTATAGACAGGTTTCCAGTAGACACCAGTGCTTTCCATCGCTACATGAGTTACGCCAAAAGACTGTAACCACTCTCTCATTTCTGTCAAAGATCTCGTGAAGGTTTTAAACTCCTTTGTCTCATAATGAGAGGGAGTATGAATTGTTGCTACCACAACCTCCTTATGGACGTCGATACCGCAACCGTGCGATACGACTTGGGCGAATGAAACATTTGTCATAGCTACGTATTTATGGGTTATATCCACAAAATGTAACTAAAGATTATCAATTTTCATGCGCTTTGTCGAAAAATATTTGTCATGGATGTTTCATATAATAAATTGTTTATAGTAATTACTCTCTTATTTGTTTAATGTTATAGAGCATTTAACCATGATATTTCTATCATTAACCAATAAAAGTTCCTTTGATCTTTTATAGTGTGTCAATCATATCTATATTATCATAATGTTGGTATGTATTTTATATTACCCATGAAATATTCTTAAAATTAGTAAGAATTTCTATCATAACTTAACGTGAGTTCGATGAAATCTTTAAAATAAAGTAAGCTGATTATCAGTGCTTCTTTCCACATTTATAGTCGGCTTCTTTGGGAAAAAGCAGTATGCTGCAATACCGCTTAACAGATTAACGACAAAGTTGTTGAACGCCCTATGTCTGGAGTGTTCTATTTGTGCTATGTTCTTCAGCTCGTCATTGATCGTCTCAATAATAGCTCTTTTCCTTAGCAATACCTTATCAGCAACCCTCATTAACGCTCCTTTCATGTTGTTCTTTAATTTTGTTATAAGCTGTATCCCGTCAATGAATAATTTCTCGAAAAGTTTCTGGCTGATATATCCCTTATCGCCTACGAGCTTACCTATGATTTGCCTGATGAAGTTTCTATCCTCCAATGGTTTCCTGTCGTCAATATCCCCCGGAGTAAACATGAAGTTAAGTAGTTCTCCTCTCTCATTGCAGATCAGGTGAAGTTTGAATCCGAATAACCACCCCATTGAGCATTTTCCACGTGCTGCTATCCCCTTGAAAACCTTATGCATATGAATCCTTTGGTTACGGCATACCCTCAAAGGAGTGCTGTCAACGAAACTTATACCAGTGCATTTGCCAAACAAGACTTTCTTTATGAATATTGCCATCGGAAGCGCAACGTCATTCTCAAGCTCAACAAAACGGTTATAAGAGACCAGATGAGGGAAGAGGTGAGTTAAGTGTACGCAGACATATTGAAGATAATAATGCTTGAGGCATCGGTAACCTGAGGCGTGAAACATAATAAGAATCAGCATAATCTCTGATTTTGACATCCTTGAGGCACGGTGATAATTGCGTTTCTTTGTGGAAGTATCAGTTCCGATAGAATATCTTTCCAATAATGAGTCAAAAAATGTGCAGAAATCATCTGCCAAACAGAATATTTCAATAACTTTGTTAGCGGTGAACATAGCGGTAAAAGGATTGTAAATGTTATGATTTGATACTATAAATTTACTACTTTTATCGCTAATCACCAATTAATCAGAAAGATAAAATTCATCGAACTCACGTTAACTTAATATTTTATACTAATATTTTATTTTGAATATTTAAAATCCAAAGCAACTTTTTGTTATTTTAAATGATAGATTTAAGTTACTAACTTACTCTATACCATAAATTAGATTATTAACTCATAAAAACAATCAGTTATGAAAACAAAAATTATTACATCATTAATTATTCTTGCTGTATATCTATGTAGCTCATGTTCTTCTTCTGATAATGATGAAGCAGACCAGTCATTATTATCCCAAATGGGGATAACAAATCCTGTAACATGTATTAAAATACAAGATGAAGATGGTAGTTATACTTCTAACTTCCAGTATGAAAACAACAGATTGATATATGTATCTTGCAAAAACTTCTCCGCACATATATCTTATAATCCTCTGTCAATAGAGGGGCAGAATAAATATGGAAAGATAGAATTATCAAACTATAAGACCAATAAGATGGGCTATTTGACAGAATTTACAATAACTTATAATGAAAACGATGGAAATAAGCGGTCTGAATTTGTAAATATGGAATATGATAATCAAGGATATCTTATTTTCTTTACTTCTGATTACATAGAAAATGACGAACGAACATATGAGGAAACCAAAATTACAAGAGAAGATGAAAATATCACAAAAATAACAGATATTGTTGATACTACTACTATAGCTTTTCAATTTGTGTATGATAATAATCAAAAGGATAATGGAACATTCTATATTGATGTTGCATTTCTCTATAATCCGGAAAATATGGGAGCAGCTCTATGTTATGCAGGATTATTGGGAAAACCATCGAAGTTAGTTCCGACTTTATTGCATTTTGAAGAAAATACTTTAAATATCGATTTGAGCTGTAATGAGAAAGGTTTAGTAAAAACAATAGAAACTGGTTCAAATACAGTGCAGCTAAATAAGTATACATTCGATTATGATACAACATTATCTAGAGCAACAAATGATAATACTCAAATAATTAGTAATGAACCAAAATCCTCAAATAAGCACTATAATTCTATCTTTCGATAAAATACTAATCATCATGGTCTCATAACTTTTTGCGTAATTATGGTGTCTATCGTTCTATTAAGAGTATAATGTTGGACATTCTATTGATGTCATTTGGCCTTTCCTATTGATAGGTCTATTATGTCATATACTTCAATATAAATATTTAATTCTGAATAAAGAATGGATCTTAATCTAAACCTTAACTTTTTGTATGTAATATTAATTGAATTAGCTCCCTTAATAGTCCTATTTATATATATTTCTTTGTCACTAGTCATTCCAAAGATTTAAAGCATAATAGTATATTGGAGAGAAGGCTAAATTACGAACACAAAGATTATATGAGTATGAAAGAAGAAAATAGTTATTACAACGATTTGTTCAAAGCCACTAGTAATGCATTTGTCTCAATTGAACAAATAGCTGCCAGTCAATTATTTTTCTCAGATGGTAATAGAGGAAATTATGAACAACTGCTTAATAATTTGAATAGTTTGCAAATAAGCAAAGGTGAAGCCTTAATTATTGAGAATGCAAAACAAATAGGTATAGGTGATAGAAGCAGACTATATATAACGAATGATTCTGGAGAAAAAGACATAAACATATTTAATCATATCAATGTAGAAGATTCATGTAATGGTGCCTGGCAGGCTTATCTTCTAAATTCTTTATGGCATGTCTTACCTATGTTCTGGCATGGTTGCTATGACAAAAGAACATATCTATTTTCAAAAGAAGACATTAAGAATCAGCTTTCTATAATGATGTCTGACATAGAACTTATAAAGGAGTTGAAAAAATACGATATTATTCCAAAAATTGTAAAGCTTGAAGATAAAGGAATATATTATATCTCTTGCTGTTATTGGAACGATTGGGATGGTCTTATAAAAGAAATAGTAAAAGTAACATTGAAGGAAAATAAAGTAATTGAAATAATTACAGAAGCCAATATTACTTTATATAAATATGATTCCGAAATCATATTATAAGCCATCATGACGGGGGGTATTTCTCTCCATGTCGTTTATTTATCAATCTTTCCTTGGAATAAGTCATTAAAGAATTGCTCGCCAGGAATTACATTTTATTATCTTCGTCTATTTCTTCTTCCGTAAATGGGATGTATCCTCCTGTAATTTCAATATCATTGAATGATTTATTCTTATCAAAATATAATGGTTTTCTTCTTACGATACCATCAAGAGTGACTTTTTCGCCAATGCTTGCTCTCTTCTCTATTTCGTTACTTAACATTTTAAGCTCTCTCTCACATTCCTCACAAGTTCCAATGCAATTACCTTCATGATTACATTCTACAGGCATGTAATGAATATCATTTTTTCTAGCTATTCTTTCTTTTATCTCTTTTAGAATATAACATTTTTCTTTCCAATTTTCAGTATAATAATCCTGTTCATTTTGTGGATCAGTTATGTAGTTAATAAAACGAACATTATCAGGAAATGAACGGTCACCCAAATTTTCTAAATAGTCATAATCTTTATCTCTATCATCTTCTGTATTGAAATTAGGAATTAATGGAATCCTGACTTCAATAATTTTATTGCATTCATATTCTGAAAGGTATTTTAGATTTTCGATAACATGAGTATTATACATTCCTGTATAATTTTTGTATATTGTACTATCAAAATCCTTAATATCTATGATAAAAGAATCAACGAATGAACATAATGTCTTAAGAACCGTTTTGTCAAAATTAAGAGAAGTCTCAAGTGTTATCCTCCATTCCTTTCCGCATAGTTGACTAAACTCTTTAATAAAATCAGGATACAATCCAGGTTCGCCACCCCCAAAAGTTATTCCTCCAAAAGTAGCTCGAAATAATATATCATCAACCTTTAATATATCAAAAAGTTCCTTTGTTGTCAAGGTTCTCCATATACCATCGATTGAGTTTGCCTGAGGGTTCAAGCAATATTTACAGTTTAAGGGGCAACCATGGAAACCTACTAAGGTAGTAACACCATTCCCGTCGGTATATAATTTGTGCCGTTGTATTCCTATGAATGGAGCTGATAAATATTTGTCTTTCATTGTTAACTATATATATTTGATTTGGGTTATAAAATATTTTGCTTATATATTGTATATTAATAATTTATAGGCTAATACAAAATAAACGGGAATAAATTATTTAAATAATGTATATTGAGAATTTTTTAGTTTGAATCTTCTTTTAGTAGATTGCAAATTTTGTTTGTAAGTTCAATAATAACCTCTTCTTTTGGAGTCTCATCAGCCGAGAAATTTACTTTCACACTGAACGATAGTCTATTAGTTGTATCGCAAACATCAGTCAAATAACATACTGTTTTTGCATTGGAATAGTTGTCCAAGTGGATTGCTCCATAGACACACTGTCTTAGCAATGGTTGAATTGTATCATTCGGGAAGAATGGCTTTTCATCATAGTCAACGATCATATCTTCATCCATAATAATTTTCAGATTAGCCTCAATCTTTTGAGAATTCAAATTCTTTATTATTACTTGACATCTTTCGCCATTACGAAGATTACTGCCATCATATATTTTTTTAATGCAGTCATATACTCTGTTCTGCAATATGCTGTCAATATCGCTTTTTCTCCTAATCATGCCATTAAGAATATCATAGGTGCGTGTATCGCCACATTTCCTAAGCTCTACATCACCAAGCCAACTATTTTTTGACTTGAAATATACCAACTCATCATATTGTGGGGGGACCAACAAGCCATACCTGTCTCTCAAACCAACCTGTTTGCTGCCATCATTAATAACAAATACCCCACGAAAAGGTAATAGAGGTATCATTTCTGAACGTGCATAGTTGATACACGTATACTGGTTATAACCGATAGATAACGATGGTAGGAAAATGCCAATGTAAATTATAGCCATAAAGGTTGTAAAAAATCGCTTCATATTGTTATTAAGAAGGCATCCTACATATACTATAAAACCAAAACTTGCAGCCAACATACCTACTCTGACGTAATTACAAGTAACTTGTGCATAGAAGAATAATATCATACTAATTATAATGACCCAAAGTCTTTCTGCTTTTACTTTGTAATAGCTGCAAATTAGATAATAGCTTAGCGCTGGAGCAACTATACATACAAATCGGCATGCCCTTGGATCCATGGTTAGTCCGGCATAGAGTGAACCAATGGTCACGAGCATCAGTTCAGAGTAATTACTTGCCTTTCTGTCTGTCCATAGTATTGCACCAAACATATTCTTATAAGACAGATCAGTCCTAACCAGTTTTCTTCTGAATAATTGAATAGAGTATAGTATGACTGGGAGCAGCCATATTAATAAAACAAGGATCATACCAATTGCTATATTTTCATTTCTGTTAGACCAATATCCAAAAAAAGAACAAGGTAATTTCCCCATATCACTAATTCCCAATATTCCACTAAAAAATAGTGTGGAGAAAGAACATGCCCACATTCCAAGCAATGGAATCCAAGATCGTTTTTCTTTGAGGTTGAAGGTAAATGAAAATGTGATTCTGAAGTATACGGCAGCCAACGATACCAAAAGCGGAGCCGCACTCCAATTATGTCTCCCTCCCAATATAGCCAACACCCATATAGAGCATAGGGCTAAATCCAATAAAAATAATTTATTCTTCATAGTAATTGTTTATTGATATTTTATAATCTTTTGTAATACAATTTTTCAGTTCCTTATATGTAACTATGTATAATTTGTTGCCACCGGCAAAACAGTCAATATCATATGGATTGTAATAGAATACGAGTCCATAAGGAGTAATTGCAGGCTCATACATAGGAAAATTATCAATCATATAATCAAGTGCTTCTTGACTATTGACATCATTAAAAAGTCTTTTAATATCTTCTTCACCACATAAATATAATAGATAATCGTTATCTGTTTCTGTAATTCTACCTTTATAGTATTCTTCTTTCATTTTATGTAATAGCAGAAGTCTCACAAATCTTCGTTTATCAGTTTTTATAATATCATTAAATGTAAGATGTCTATGATGACTTAGATCAATTGTAGCGTATTGTCTGGTGTAATATCCATGTGCGCCACCAGTATAATTATCTTGTGCAATATAAAACGTTAGCAGATTATTGTCAGTACTCAACCATCTTAGTGATAATAATATATTTTTATCCCAATGAATCCAAGTAGTAGAGTCGGAGACAGGGTTATCCGCATTATAATTTTTCCGATATATATTAAAATAATAATCAAGTATTGATATTGGATTGTTGTTATTGACTTTATAATATCTATTGTCTTCTGTATTATTGATTGCGTTACTAATAATTGAAGAAAGCCAATTCCGTAACATCATAGTACTATTTATCTTGGATTTTGGATAGGTCATCTCTATGCACAGTCTTCCAAATACGGTTCCTTTTCGTTTAATTGTATATTCTTTCTCTATCCATTGTGTTATAGATGGAAAAGGATTATATATTGTATCTATTAAATTGAAATCAACATCTTTATGAAATATAAACTTTTCAATTCCCATCATAATACTTATGCTGTCATTATGACCTGTTATCTCATCTACACCCCATACATATCTCCAATCACCATTTGAATTAGCAATGTATCGAAATGTGCCAGAATTACTATATGCTGAATATAGGTGTCCTTTCTTGTTATTCATCAGAAATGATGTTTCAACAAAATCAGTAATATGAAAGGTATCTGGAAAATTATCTATAGTTCCAGTATAATTTGAATCTATTAATGTATTATCTAATTCATGGTTTTTTGAAGATCCTTTTATAGATAAAGAACAACTACCAATCAACAAATTTAAAATCAATAAACAAGTTATTTCTATTGAAACATATATAATTTTGCGTCTTAGCAATTGATAATAGCAGCTTTCAACTTTGCCATTATTTATTAAAAATCTTTGGCATTTAAAATCGTTAATAACTAGTCCTTTCCTTCCCATATCTGATAAACATTTATCGTTTATTATATAGAGAAGTATTTCATTATAAATCTATCATATATAAAATATAATATATAAGTAAGCCTTTGTTATTTCTTTTCAATATGCCATTCGTATAATACATCCTCAGTTGTTAGATAAAAATAAAAGACATTGTAATAATGAACTATTTTTATTATTTTATGCATTTCATTCTTTTAAGTCCAACAAACCAATAAGCACATCTGTGTGTGGTATAAGTTGTGTTTGTTTAATTAAATTATTATCACTGTCAACCCTTAAGAAAGTTAATGAGTCATCTTGGTCTTTCTGTTTTGCGGCCTTATAATCATCTGCACTATTGATGATTATATTTTTTCTTGCTACTACAATATCTCCAATTTTCAAAACAGGATGTGGAAGATTATCTTTAGTAGCCATCACAACCATTCCATTCAATGGATATTTGCCTTGTTCTACTAAGGAATAAAATAATTTTACTCCTTTTACATAGACCTTTGTCTCTGGATAATATTCAGTATATTGGTCTAATCTTTGTTCTATTTCATTTAATATATCTTTTGTTGTTAATGAATACTTAATTTTGAACCAATTTGATACATCTATTCCATTTTGTTTTGCAGATAATTTGTCCTTCTCATTTTGTAAATTCATTTTTAGTCTATTATTCCTTGTATTATACATGAGTGAAGCTAAACGAAGGATTTTTCCCCACATAGTGTACTGATCATCTTTTTTATCTAGTTTACATTTATCAACAATGCGTTTCATTACTTCTTCTGTTTTTTGTGCTGTATTCTGTAATAATTGTTGTTTTTCAGTAATTTCTGATGACAATACTGCAATATGTTGGATTTGCTTATTTACTCTATTATTAATTGTTATATTATTTTTTTCCTCTATCCTTTTTAAATTATCCTGTTGTTGTTCTAAAACTAGACTTTGCTGTGTTGTTAAGAATCCTAAACTACCTAATAAGTCTTGTGCTTTACCAGATTCTATCTTTTGTAAACGTTCATATTCATTACGGGGTAGATAGAGATTTGTAGATGAAGGTAAGTTTTTAAAGTATATAGAATATTCATTATATGTTTCAATAGCATCTTTAGGCATATCTGACAAGAACTCCAAATAGCCATAATATACGCCGTTGGCACTATATTGTATATATTTTAAATTTGCATCATTGGAAGAAAGAGATATTTCAGGAGTGTTCTCTAATTTGAGATAATACTCTAGTACGTCTATTGAATGATTAACATCTTCAAAAAAACTAGGGTAAAGTGAATTATGAAAAGTTTCAATTTCAACCAAATCTATTCTTTTGAACTGAAGTAAGAATCGTTGAGAAGAATTCAGTAAAAGTAATGATGTATCTTTCTGTAATTTTGAGATCTCATGGCGATGAAAAGCCAATGTACGTCCGATTTCTGATCTTAATTTTGCAGTATCTTTAGGGGATGCTTGTTTGTATTTCTGATAAAATGAATTCCAATCATTAGCAATAATTTTTGATTCACTAACCAGTTGATCTATTATAGATATTTTATAACTCATTTTATCTGCTTGTTCTTTGCAGACAGGAATGGCGATTTGATTTATTCCCCAATAAGCTATACCTAAAACTGAAAATGTTATTAGAAAAATAATCCATAGTAACCTATATTTTTTTAATGACCATTTATTATGCTTACTCTTCAAATAGCTTTTAAGTTTATCTATAGAAGCGTCAAAATAATCATGTCCACCTGCTAGTATGCTTTGAAATTCATTTAGTCCTTCCAAGCCTTCAGGCAACTTATCGGGCCAAGTAAATCCGTTAAGCATAACAGGTATTATATTTTTATGACATTTTAATGCATATAAAATCTCTTTACGCACCCAATCTGAGTCATTTTCACATCGTGATAAACCTCCTTCAGGTAGAATTAATATGAAATCAGTACATTTTTCAATGACCTTATAAAGTTGTTCGTTAAATTTGCCAGATCTCAGTGACTCCACATCAAGAAATACATCATATCCTGCAGAACGTAATTTTTCTGCTATAAGACTAGCTGTTTCAAAAGCACCCTCCCGACGATAACTGATAAATATGTTATATTGTTTTTTCATAGATTTATTAAATTAACATATTGTACTTTATATTTTTGTAATCCTTGTTTAATGATTTCTTTTATGAGCATATATACTTTAAACTTTATAAATAACCTAATTGAAGAAATCGTGCAATAACATCTGATATACCGGCTCTGGAACGATAACGTAGTTTAAAAAAGCACCAATTATGTCGTCTAAAATACTAATAGTATCTGTCTTATAGTCGCTTCGAAGCATGACAATATTCTTGGAACTTCCTTTATATTTTGAAATAGTATTAGGGGTAAATAGCGAACTATCACAAATACTCCAATCGTTACAACGAAGTACCACAAAACTTTCATAAATATCCTGACTTATTAATGCAGAAGAACTGTTAAAAGCTGTAGATGGAATAGCTAATGTTAAAAACTTATATCCTTTTTTAGGGAATAACTTATATTGTGCATAAGTTGTTTTTGTTGGGAAACTATTATCCATTCCAATATATTTCTTATATGCCTTAATGAATAACAAATCTGTAAAATTAGTGGAGAGAATCGCATTTAAGTTCTCTGATAAAATTTGCTTTGCTTTTAATTTGCCATATATTGAATCAATTTCAATAATCAAATCATCCACAACATTCGCCCTACTTTTATATAACATGTCCACTATGTCATATTTAAAAGGAGAAATGCTCTTATAATCTCCATATTTTAAATGATTCATTAATAAATTTTTCCTTTCAATATCTGAATTATCGACATCATTGCGATATTTCTGTTCAAACGATAGATATTTTGAGATGATATTATCTAATTCATTGATTTGTTTTAGGAACGAGAGTGTTATATTTATATTATTTTCTATATTGTGAGTTATAGTTCGATAATAATATAAAGCGTTTAGCTGACAGAATACATTATATAAATAATCAAAATAACGACTATACTCTGCTCCACGATTACAATTTATCAATCGCTGAAAGGTTTTGTTACACCAGTTCATAGATTTATATTGAACATTCTTAATAATTACATTTTTGAGTAATTCCTGAGCAATAATTGTATCGCCCATCTTATAACGAATATCAGCTTCGTGAGTGGTTGTGAAAAGTGATTTGGTATATATTTTTTCATACCTTTTCAAACTCGTTAGAGCAGAATCTAAATTATTAAGATTTTCATACTCAAAGATTATTCGCCCAAGAGTTAAAAGTTTTTCATTGGTATATAGTCCTTTTCTCTCATATAGTATGTTTAACATTTTTATTTTTAGCATACCATCAGGAATAGAATCTATTTGTTTCTGAATTATATTGTTTTCCTCTCTCTGTATATCGTCATTATTATCAGACCAACGTATCCAAATTATTATAAGACAGAATAATAATATTGGGATGATACAACCGAAATTCTCTTTAATTTTCATCCTACAAATATTTGACGATTATATTTTTTATATTTGCATTTAATAACATCCTGCCAAAATATAGGATTATAAATACTATCATCTATTTGCTTAACTCTAAATGATGGAAATATCATCCGTTCGATAGTGCAGCCTAATCCTGCACCTGCAACGAATGCAACAGCTACACCAAAATATGCTAAATATTGTTTGCCATTGTGTGGCTTATACTTAGACTTTACTATTTGATAGAACAACGTAGTTGCTGTTGTCCAAAATCCGATTTTATATATTGCTTCTTCAGAAAACATAATTGAAGCAGTTGGTGCATTTCCAAATGAATTCTTTACTATTTCTTTAGTCTGTGGATTATAACTAATAAACGAATTCTCAGCAATTGGATAAAAGTATGAATCTTTATTTTTCACTATGTATTCAGAAGCAATTTCAACAGCATCCTCATAAGATATGAAGAAACGATCGTGCAAATACATTCCTATCCCAAAAGTTAGGCTAACAAACAAATATGCGGTAATGATTGCCAAAGGAAAGGTAATCCAATCTTGTAGATTTTTTTGTTTTTTTTTGGTAAACTCGTATAAACGATTCTTTAGTCCATTAGGATCATCAATATGTGAATAAATCGCATTTTGCAATTTTATACTTTCCAGTCCTTCAGGCAATACCATGTTGTCAAAATCTATATTATCATAAACAATTGGAATAATTGTAAGCCTTTTAACTATAGCTCGGCGAATTTCTTCATAATAGTAATCTATTTTGTCAGGAGATGTTGGAATAACATTTATAGAATTTTTCGAAATTAAAAGAATAAAGAAATTTGCAGAATTGAGAGCTTCTTCAATATACTCAGGAAATGGACCTTCGTGAATTTCATGTGTATCGAGAAATATATTCTCTTCATTGAACCACTTCAAGAGATAAGAATGAATAAGGGATGCTCTGTCTGAAGAATCAGAACGTCTATAACTTATAAATACATTGTATTTGTTCATTGTTGATTTCTGAATGTAGATAACGTCACTCTGATAGAGTTTAATTAACTTAGTACTAGATAAATAACGATAGAAACAGTAAATTAATAGTGATTCTATCGTTATGTTTATACTTAAAGCAAAGTTATTGAAATATTTTATTTGGCAGATGATTTCCGAATCTTTTTTTAATCCATTATTGGAAAGAATTTTATCGGTACTAATCCTAACACAATGAAACGCAATTATCACATTGGCTCCTGGATGTAAAAAACAGATATTATGCTGAGTCTTATTATGTTTCATACCTTTGGATATCGATGCCTCAAGCATTATTGTCATTAACATATTTACGTATATTAAACCCAACCTTTCCCTCCTCATGTCTCTTACAACCGTTTTGCTGAGCTTGACATGTAGGACAAAGAAAAGCGAACTAAGAACAAACTCATTTATGTTTTATCAATGGCTTTCTAAGAAGCAAAGCCGCTTTAGGTTCTTTCAGTAAACGAATGTAGGAAAGAATGATAGCCGCATCTTTCATGCCATGATGCATACGTAAATAGGCAGGTGTAATACCATCTATTTCAAAATCTGGAACACGGTTGCTCTCAAACCAGTCAACGAATATCTTTTCATCTTCACCTTCAAATGTGCCAAATTGATTTATGATGCTATTTAATAACTCTTCATTTTGAGGATAGTCCTCTTCTAAGAGCCTATCTTTAATTTCTTCTTTTGAGTATTTCATATGGTATTCTTTTAAGCTTGATTAATAATATCTTTAGTCAGTTCACGCACCATTGACTCACCAAAATAACGGGCATCAATCTCTACTGGATTATAAGTGTATCCCCATGGGTCATAAGCAGTAGGACTTTCCTGTGTGTAAACTTGGAATCCGGTTTTCCACTCGTTGACAGTAGCTTCATCTATACCGAATTTATCAGGATTTGCTATCGCCTCCGTTTGGAATTGATGGCGTGCCTCATGGGCTACAGTGTCCACTAAGCTCATCAACATACTTGGGTTAACCAAAAAATCTGTGTTTAGATGGAGATAACCGTCACCTGAATTGTAGCCATAAGTATAAGTTCCATCGAAAGAAGAAAACTCTTCCCATTCGATTCCCCGGAAATTTATATCCAATCCTTCACCTATTTTCTCGGCATATTCTTGTGCCATTTCATTACGACTATTCACATTCATCATGCCCCAGTTTTTAATTACATCGGTAGTGAAAACTTCTTTGGCTGCATCTGAGCAATTATTTAAACCATATTCACGAGCTTGGTCTAGATAAGAAAAATTTCCGTATTCTTCTGTAATTTCCTTTTTGGCAGCCTTATCAGTGGAGTCGCCTAACAAATCATTCCAATAGTCCCTTACGGATTCTACAACATTTTCAATGGAAGACTTTATAGACTCCAAAGATGAAAGCTCCATTGTTTCTTGTTGTCTTGGATATTCTCTAAGTTCTTGACCTTCATTCATATCTCCATATTTTATATTAATTTTACGATTCCTTGTTCTATGCAATGACTATCTTTAAACCAAGCAGCTGAAATAACCTTCACAGTAATTCCCTCTTCCAAAAAAGCATCTTGCCAATCGAGGTAAGCCAAACGAGAACTATTGTCAACTACAAATTCTTCCTGTTGGTCTCTTATTACTCCTGACAGTCGTACCATCTCTAAAATTTGTCTAATAGTACGACGACAGTTTTCAGGGTTATCGTAAGTATAAATAGATTTCCACCATGCAAAAATCGGCTCATCACTTTTAGACAAACGAATATTCCATTCTTGTAAGATAGAACATGCTTTATCCAAATCCAAACGTGCATCCATACTTGCCCGGTATAAAGGTTCAAAGCATCCCGAAAAAGATGAAGCCTTCTGTGCAAAAGATGTCGCCACTTGAGTCATACCAGATTCTTGTGATTCACACTGGTCTACAGGTCCTTTTTCACTTATTTTTAAATAATGTCGGAGGATTCGTTTAATACCTTTATAGTTTTTGCCAATAGCATAACCAGCAGTAAATCCGCTGAATAGGCTGATTAAAATTTTTACACTCATAATTATAGTAATATAGTTGGTTTATTAATTTTTACCCATGAAGCGGCATCATCCCTATCACTTGAGACCAAGACGTGTCCTTGTGACAAAAGTGGAATAATGTCTTCTTGTTCCATCCTCAATCCTAAGGCAGCTGCCATCGTATTGCAATCATCTTTAGATACAAGACGGTGAACAATTTTGAAATTAGTGTTACGAATGACATCGTCAATCAGCCTAGTTGGTACTTGATCAACTATCATCAACCCTTCACCATAACTTCGGATTTCAGAGAGCATATTTCCAAACATATCAGCTACTACTTGCTGTGGATTACCTGTATTGGCAAAATCAGCAGAAGGCTTGGAAAGTACATTGTGTGCTTCCTCTACTAGCGTCAAATGAAGTAATTTGTTCGACTGTGCCCGTTTACGATAATCGGCATCGTATGTATAGGCGGAAATACGATATTCATAAAGAGACAACATCAATAATGACATAATGAGAGCTTTGTCTTTTGCATTTGCTATTTTACTAAGATTAATGACAGTGGTGTTATCGAACAGTTTGCTATAAGAGGTTGACGAAAAGGCATTCAGTATTTCTCCACGTTTTCCACGGGTCAAGTAATTTAAGCGAGTTTCCAACGCAGCAGCCAAACCATTGGCTACTTCTTGCGAATACCCACGTCCCTTCAATAATTTCTGAGCTATCGGAAGCACACCGTCCATCTTTGGATAATTCTGCAATTGTTTCATATCTCCCAGTATGAAGTCTTGACCACATTGTTGTGAAAGAAAGGTATAGAATGCTTCATCTATTAATACTGGCAATATGTCGCTAGTAGGAAGACTGGCATTGATTAGGGCAGTCACTTGTTCGCATCGAGTCAGCATATCTATTGGAGCCTGATTTATAGCAGCAGGCTGAAAAGGATTCAAGTGGAGTTGTGGAATGACCCTCATACCTTCTGTAACTCCAAACACATCCAAACTTTTCACTCCAGGCATGAAAATATTAATTTTTTTTTCTTTCGGCAATATTTTATTCTGCTCTATCGCCCATCGCACATATTCATCTTTTGCAGGTTCTATAATCAGTGTAGGAATATCACGATTTAGCACATCGTTAATGATTGTTTTGCAAGTTGTTGTTTTTCCACAGCCGGTGCTTCCTACAATTAGCGAATGTCGCACTAAAGCATTTACATCCATTTTATAATCGTTTTGTTGAATGATGCCTGAGTCAATCACATGTCCCAAAGATAGAATATCACTGGAATCCACAATGCCTGGATTGTTTGCAAAGCGTACTGAAGATTTCACAAACCGCAGTCCTGGTACATCTTTCCTAGGCAACGAGGTTGCCAAAGAAAGTTCTTCTGTATTCATCGGCGTTGACAGATACTGATAAGCCTTGCCCAGCAAATGCCAATCTTCCTTTGTCTCAGTATTGGGCAGTTGTAAAGGTATCAATGAAAAATGTCTAATAGAATCCAAAGCTCGAGGCTGAGAAAGAGTATGGATTCTGATTGGTTCTAAATATGTAGTATCGCCTGAATATACAGATCGCAACATGCCTAGCACTGTGTTAACATCTCTATCTAGATAACCCAGCACATGTACACCTACATTCCAAAAGCCCAAATTACGTCCTTTTCTCAATCGGTCACAATGCATATCAGTTTGTTGCTCCGTATACTGTGCAAATTTATTCAGGTAATCTTTAGTCACAGATTGACCTATGGAAACACTTTTACTATTTCCGGAAAAACTACTTATGCCTACAGAGGTGCCTAGCAAGGTGGCTAACGTTCCAATGCCAGCACTTAGGAGTCCTAATGCTCCCATTTCAACAGCAGATGACAATATTTGTCCAATGCCGAAGCTCACACTTCCTCCGGTAGTGGTAGATTTACCCTCAGTCAAATTTTCATTTTCGGTCACATGAGTAATGACATCAGCATGAATATCACTACCAATCTTTTGATAACGATGAATCACATCTGAAATTTCCATATCTTTTATAGGGTCGGCAATTACCATCATAGAGAAGTTGGCATCATCATTGTTTATGTCTCGGATACCAAAAGCAAGTTGGTCTAATGTCTGTAGAACTTGTGCGTTTGTATCCGCACGCAGCGAGGGAATACCCGTGATCGCACCACCTACATTGTAAGATGTCATCGAATCAGACATAGACATACATTCATCAAAATCTAGTTGATGTAAATCAATGCCTGGCATACAATTTATCATGGCGCTTTTAAGTCGAGCCATACCTTCTGCAATATTTACAGAGCCGCCTACACCCAAATACAGATGAGTCTCTCCATTCTTTCGTTTAAGTAGGAAGACAACACGATGCCCCCATGCATGAATAGCGGAGAGGGCAGATTGCCATTTGGACATTATGTCGAATTCTTTTTCTGCAGAAGGATGTATGGGCAAGCGGTCAATCCGTATCCAGCTGATAGCAGGCAAATGTTCTTTGTTGGAGATTTTAAATTCATCATTCTTTCGATCTGCAATTTCTTCTAGATAAGAACGCTCCAACATATAATCCATTAACGAGTTGGAGTACTCAATAGGAAATTTAAACTTTTGCAATTGTGCTCTCAAGTCCTCAGCTGTAGCTGAGAAATCAAAAGACTTAAATATTTTTTTAACTACATTTTCCATAATCTAATTATATTTGAATATCTGGCATGGAAACATCATTGTCATCCACTTTAATAGAAGTTTTCACAGTAGCTATTCCATTTTCTGTGATAATAATATGAGGAATCAGTTCTATGGTATACTCATTATCCAAAATATCCTTGTATTGTGACCAATCTAGTTGTCCTTTCCACCAATCATATATTATTTTGGCTATGACAAAAGGACTTGCTATGGCCAAAATAGCCGTTTTGAAAATGATTTTTATAAAACCATCGTCGGGAGAGAAAGTTGATACTTTTTGCTTCTTGGCCGTTGCCAATGTATTGCCTTCGTAAACATAACATGAAATGGAAAATTCCTTTCGATAAATAAAGTTCCCTGTAATTGATTCTTTTATGGTATCCAACGTCTTATCGAATGGCAAGCGTTCCCCTTTTCGTAACACTTCAATTATTCTCGACTTTTTTCCCTCATATTCAAATTGAATCCAAAGAGAATAAGACATCGGCACAGCCGCAACTATTGCTTCATCTTTCAAGCACAATCCTGTTGCTACCGTATATTGAGGCATAGTGCTATGAATCAGACGATTGGGCTGTTCCTGTATCTTTTTTATTTGGATAGATTCCAAATTGGCAAAATGTTTATTCAAGAGGAAATCCTGTGTACCATACCACTGACTGTGTCCGCCTGTCAAAATAATGATATCTATCTCATCAGCTGATTCATAGCCAAACTTCTTTCCCTCTTCTAAAGCCCCAAGCAACAATTCACGCCATTCAGTCCAATGCTGCTGCGTAATGGCTTCAAAGGTCAGTCTATTGATACTAAAAGGGGTAATGTTATTCATTGGTATTCCGAATGACTTCATCATGTCGATAAAATTTGTCATATAAATTGGCATGTGAATGGTTTCGTTATTGAGTAATCCTGGCGAAACCACATATTCTTTCCAATTTTTGGCTTCTGTCATGCATTTCTTCATCGGTCCCTCTGGAGGGTTTCCACTTGCAGGAATTCTTTTTGCGTAATCTTGACAATACAATCCCAAAATCTGGTCAATTTCTCTACCACCACACAGTTTGTCACTGTCTACCGTTGGATAAGTCACCAAATTCTGAAGATGAATCTGTCCTTGATCTATGATGTATGTAAACAATACTAAATCCGTAGTACCAGCCCCCATGTCAATCATCAAAGATTTGTATGGCACATGTTCATAATAAAGTTCCAGATTCTTTAGTTTATCCGTATTTTCGTGCATACAGGCCAAGACTGCTGCAGTAGGCTCATCCAATCCAAAGACATTTTCATTTGTGCCGAACCCAGCTTTAATAGCACAATTAATCATTGTCAACCGAATGAAAGAAGGCCATTTTGCAGGATAGCTTACGTATACCTTTGTCCTGTCACATTTTCCCCAAAAGCCAGCCTGTTCTTTCTCTTCATATCTTTTGTATAAGTAATTAAAAAAGTTTGATGTCAATTCTTCCGCTTCTTCCCTTACTTTTTGGTCGTTATCAATTAGCCCTATTTTAAAATTCTCTTTCAATTCCCCCTCTGTACCTTGACCTATTTGTACCGTAGCTTCCTCAGCAAAAAACAACATATCGTCCGATTTGCGTTTAAAGACAATGGTTGGGATAAGAGAAACATTGTTAGAAACCGATAAGGTTTGAATCTGTTCATGTTCCTTACCATGATTATTGATTCTTACGACAGTGGTACTTGTCCCAAAATCAATTCCAATAATTCTTGTTATCATATAATAGTTCTTTAAGTTGTAAACATTTTATCTCACTTTATGAAGGGAGTCATTTTAGTAACGGATTACCTTTCAACCAGTAATTCTACGTTTTTCTGTATGTCAATAAAGAGCGTTTCATTCATTTAAATCTATCAACAAAGGGTATGAAATATTAAATAAAAAAAGCTATATCTGCATGAAATTTGGAATTCTCTGCTTGAACATCTATGCCAAGAAGTTCAAGACCTCCTAATGTTAATTGTTTATGGAAACATTTCTGAATCCCAGAATGAGGAATCCCATCGATAATAAATGGTATGATTTCTTTTTCTCGTCCTTTAGAACGATAGTAGGCAATCTCTTCTCCAATATACTTAGATTGTGCTGAATTTTGCGAACATATTACAATTAAGTATTTTGATTCATCTAACTTATTATGTAGTTCTTCACTAAGTACACCACTAGTAAGCTCATCATTATCACGAAAGACTTTGATTCGTTTAGGAACTTCTGGTTTTATCTTCTGAATCTGAGTTGGCAGATTGTATGATTCCAATAAAAATTGAAGTCGCTTTGCAGTGCGAATATCCTTATGGCTATAGCTGATAAATGCAAAAAACTTATGTGTCATTTGATTGTATTTTTTGTTGTGCTAAACCAAACCTTATATTTATTTATAATTTTCTCTTTTTCCTTTGCTTCGATGGAATGTATCTGCAAAATCATACCAATCTTATCATCAAAATGCTCTTGCCTGATTTCTCCATCTTTATAGAATACCAAAGTTTTTGGCTTACCTCTTAAGCTATCATTCAAATTATAAACATTGATTGTATTATTCTTAATATTCCAATTCTCATACTCAAGAATAATATAGTCTCCAGACATTCCTCTTTTAGAAGAAGGTGAGTTTTCGGTAATAGAACCTATGAGAGTATTAGTTTTCATAAATTGTATAGCTGTATCTTCTTTTTGTAAAGCTTGATAATATTTAGCAGTATTAATCTCAAGCATTATTGCTTTCGTATTGTTATTATTATTTCCAAAGACTTTGTTATATATTTCTATACATTTATCGTAGTACTTTAAGGCCTCAATATAATAGCCTAAACGAACATTTATAATTCCAATGTTATTCAAGGCCGTAACAACATAAGCATGATTTTCACCATATATTTTTTTCAAAATATTTAATGCTTGTTTGAAGTATTTCAAGGCATCATAATATTTCATTTGTTTATTATAAACAAGTCCAATATTGTTAAGACAAGTTGCGACATTAGAATTCATTTCACCAAGCATCTTCTTGTTTATTATTAAAGCTTGATTAAAATATTGTAAAGATTTTGAGTAATTACCTTGATTATTATACGCTAGACCAATATTCTTTAAACAAGATGCAACATCTATATGGTTTTCTCCATAATAGTTTTTCCAAATATTAAGTGCCATGTTATAGTATTTCAGAGCTTCTGAATAATTAGTTTGACTATTTAAAACAACACCAATATTATTAAAAGTTCTTGCAATATCAGGATGTAACTCATCATATATTTTCTTTTGTATTGCTAATGATTGTAAGTAATAAGATTTTGCTTCATTAAATTCACATTTATGAAAGTGGTAATCACCAATGTTTGTTAGAATAGTTGCTATTTGTGGATGAACTTCACCACAAAATTTCTTGGTCATTATTAATGCTTGATTAAAATATCGTAAAGCCTCTGAATAATTACCTTGATTATTATAAACAAGGCCAATATTGTTATAGCAAGCTGCTGCATTCTTATTGTTTTCTTCTTTAATTTTCCCCCAAATATCTAAAGCTTGTTTGAAATATTTCAAGGCTTCTGGATAAATTGTTTGTTTAAGATAGACAGTTCCAATGCTATTAAGTATTATGGCAACTTCATTGTTGACATCTCCTCTCATTTTCTTTTCAATCTCTAATGCTTTGTTGAAAAAATCGATAGCGTCAGAATATTCTCCTTTATCAATATAAACGTTTGCAATATTACATATAATTATAACCCCCTTTTGATAGTCTGTAGTATCAAGTTTCAAACAAAATTCAATACCTTTATAAAAAAAATCTAAGGCATCAGAATATCTACCTTGATTATAATATACAAGTCCTATATTATTAAAACTATTTATTTTAAGGGTATCATTCACAGTACATGACAAAGCCGCCTTATGATATTTAGTTGATAAATTATAATCAGCCATATATTCGTTCTCAAATAAACCTGCTTTATTAAGATATTCCCAATTTGTAGAATCTGCTTGTATGAGAAGTCTATAACAGTATGATACAGAATCATTCTGATGTAACATCATACATGCCTCTATTTTATTTTCTATTTTTTCGCAAAAAGTCCTAAGTTCTTTAGCTGCTTGTCCTTTTTTTGTTAATCCTTCAGCCAAATCATTCTT